>CAJFUT010000021.1 GCA_904420255.1 uncultured Angelakisella sp.
AGCCACCCTGCACAGCCTGTCGCCTTAGAGGGGTCCAGGGCCCTCCCTGGTCAATCTTTGGCCACTTTCTTTTGATCAAGAAAGTGGCGACACCGGCGTCGGGCTTCTGCCTGACAATTTCTCAAACCACCGCATTACCCATGGCACAAGGTAAAACAAGCCCGGACTTCCGGTCCGACCGGAGTAATACCAGAAAGAGGCCCCGTGCAGCGGATTCTTTGGCCACTTTCTTTTGATCAAGAAAGTGGCGACCTCGGCCCAGGCCGATGGCTGACAAACTCTCAAACCTCTCCATTACCCATGGCACAAGGTAAAACAAGCCCGGACTTCCGGTCCGACCGGAGTATCAATTAGAAAGAGGCCCTGTACCCTAGGGCCTCTTTCTAAACAAAGATAAAAGAAAATCCAACGTCGCAGCAGGGTGCGGGCGAAGCCCGCAAAGAGTGGATGCGGTTACAGGGCCACGCCCAGGAGGGCGAGGAGCCGCCGGCAGGCGTCCTCCCCCGGGGGCCAGGAGAAGGCCGGGTCCCCCGGGTCCTTGATGTCCCCCAGGCGGTGGGCGTCGGAATTGCGGAGGATGGGGTAGCGGCCCAGGATGTCCCGGCGGGCCCCGCCGGCGAAGAATTTCTCCGGCCGGCGCACCTCCGCCAGGGGGAACCCCGCCTCGTGGGGGAAGAAGCCCAGGTTGGAAAAGACGCTGTTGGCGTCCCGGTCGATGTGGGCGGGGAAGGCGACGCCGCCGTATTTTTGGGCGAAGGCGGGCATTTGGTCCACCGAAAGGCCGGTGGCGCTGATGAGCAGCTTCTCCACCTGGCCCAGGGGCTCCTCCCGGGGGCCCATGAGGAGCTGGTTGCCGAAGATGGCCGGGTCGTTTTTCACCGGCAGCAGGGAGGCGTAGACCTCCTCCCCCGCCGCCAGGGCGGAATCCAGGTCGGGGAAGAGGCAGACCACATGGACCTCCTCCGAGGTGGTCACCTCCATGCCGGGGATGACGGTGAGGGGGAGGCGGAATTCCCTGGCCGCCGCCATCACCGCCCCGGCGTTGCGGCAGGAATTGTGGTCGGTGACGGCGATGACCGAAAGCCCCATGAGGGCCGCCATGTTGGCCACGTTGGGAGGGGTCATGTCGTCGTCCCCGCAGGGGGAAAGGCAGGTGTGGATGTGCAGGTCGTATGCCGGCCCCGCCACAGGCGTCCCCTCCTTTCGTGATATACAAATTGTAATATATGATGGATATTTTACGTTATGGCTTGAACCGCGGCCCCAGCGCCTGGGCCAGGAATTCCCGGAGCTGCCAGGGTTCCCCCAGGGTCATCCCCGCCTTCCCCACCAGCAGGGCCTGCTCCCGGGAGGTGTAAAGGTAAAAATATTCCGGCCCCTCCAGGGCCCGGATAAGCTGATGGTAGTAATAAAACCCCTGGGTCTGGCGGCTGGCGTATTCCACCCGGTCGGGATAGAAGCGCAGACGGTAGACCGGCACGGCCTCGGGGGTGCTGGCCCGCACCGCCACCCGGCCGGTGAGGAAGCGCCCCTCCAGCAGCAGGAGGGCTCCCCCCGCCGCCACCAGCAGCCAGGCGCTGGCCCCCAGCTCCGAGAAGGGCAGCAGCAGGGAGCCCACCCCCACCAGCAGGAGCAGGCCCCCCAGCAGGGGCAGCAGCGCCAGCATCACCAGGTGGGTGCGGCGGTAGTGGATTTTGGCAAAATCCCGGAGGGCTTTTTGGTCATAGGGGGTGACAGCCTCAAAAAAGTGCTCCATCAGGGCCTCCAGAAAATACGGTTTGTATAAATCGAAATAAAATATACCAGAATCAGATTCCCAGGGCCTTGGCCAAAGCGGAGGCCGCCTGGAAAACCGGCAGCCTGGTGGCCAGGACGGCCACCCCCTCCCGGCCGGCCCGGTCCCGGGCGTCGGCGTCCAGGGGCATCCCCTCGGCCAGGACGATGCAGGCGCAGTCGGCCATCACCGCCACGGCGATGGAGTTGAGGTTGCCCATCACCGTCACCCAGGCGCAGTCCGCCGGGGCCCGGCCCATGACGATGGAAAGGAGGTCGCAGCAATAGACGCCGCCGGCGACCTCCCGCTCCCCACCGCCGCAGAGGATCTCAAAGCCGCAGGCCGCGGTCAGCTCCCGTACCGTCATTGGGGGGAAACCTCCTCTCCCTCTTCAGCCCGGGGCTTTTCCCCGAAGCTCTCGGCCATCATGGTTTCCATCACCGCCTCCAGCTTCTCCTTGAGGACATAGATGCAGCTGTCCTCGGCGGCGTAGCCCCGGACGATGTCCTCGGCCAGGGCCCGGCAGGAGGGAGCCCCGCAGGAGCCGCAGTCCAGCCCCGGCAGCCGCTCCTCGATCTCGGACATTTTGGAGAGCATCTCCATGGCCCGCAGGGGGTCGGGGTCCAGCTGCATCACCGGGGCGAAGGGCACCTCCCGGTCCCATTTGGCCTCGGGGGGGATGGCGTCCTCCAGGTGGTTGCAGGAAACGGGGCGGTAGCGCCCCAGGCGTTTCAGGCGGGCGGCGGCCACATAGGGGTTCTCGATGGTGAGGACCCCGCCCACGCAGCCGGAGGCGCAGGCGTCCAGCTCCACGAAATCCAGCCCCCGGAGCTTTTCGTCCTCCATGTCCTCCAGCACCCGGATGACGTTCTCGATGCCGTCGGCGGCCAGGTACCGCTCGTGGAGGGTGGCGGCGGCCTCGCCGCCGCTGCGGCCCCAGCCGATGCCGGTCTTGCCGGCGGCCGCCAGCTCCTGGAGGGTGGCGGGGAGGGCCTTCATGGTGCCCAGCAGGTGGGGGTACACCTCGCTGACGCTCACCACCAGGTCGATATCGCTGCGGGCGGTGCCCAGGGGGTGCTTGGCCGCCGTCACCTTGGCGGGGCAGGGGGAGATGAAGACGCAGCCGATCTCCGCCGGGGAAAGGCCGGTGCGCCGGGCCGCCTGGCGCTTGGCGATCCGGGCGGCCAGCTCCACCGGGGCCTGGAGGGGCAGGACGTTGCCCAGCAGCTGGGGGAACCGCACCCGGATGAGCCGCAGCACCGCCGGGCAGGCGGAGGAGATCACCGGCCGCTCCAGGAGGCCCTGGCTCAGCAGCAGCCGGGTGGCGTCGCTCACCAGCTCGGCGGCGGCCGCCACCTCAAAGACCTGGTCGAAGCCCATGGCGATGAGGCCCCCCAGCACCAGGTCCACGTCGTCCAGGTTGTTGAACTGGCCGTAGAGGGCGGGGGCGGGGAGGGCGATCTTCCAGCGGAACCGCTCCATGCCCGCCAGGCGGTCGGTGACGGCCCGCTTGGCGTGGTGGGGGCAGACCCGGATGCACTCCCCGCAGTCGATGCAGCGGTCCCTCAGGATGTGGGCCTTGCCCCCCCGGACCCGGATGGCCTCGGTGGGGCACCGCTTGACGCAGGTGATGCACCCCTTGCAGGCGTCGGGATTCAGCGTTACCGAGTGAAAATATTGTTCTTCCATGGCGTTGTTCCTTCCCGGGGAAGCGGGCCTATCCCCTCAGATAGACGGTCATGGTGACGGTGGTGCCCTCCCCCACGGTGCTTTCCACCTTCATCTCGTCGGAATATTTCTTCATGTTGGGCAGCCCCATCCCGGCCCCGAAGCCCAGGCTGCGGACGTTGTCCGGGGCGGTGCTCCACCCCTCCTCCATGGCCTTGGCGATGTCCGGGATGCCGGGGCCGTGGTCGGAAAGGACCATGTGGACCTTTTCGCCGTCGATGTCCACGTCGATGGTGCCGCCGCCCCCGTGGATCACCAGGTTGATCTCCCCCTCGTACATGGCGATGGAAACCTTCCGCACCACCTCGGGGGGGAAGCCCAGCTTCTTGAGGGTGCCTTTCACGGCGCCGGAGGCCTCCCCCGCCCGGGTGAAGTCGTCCCCCGGCACCTGGTAGGTGTAATGAAGCCCGCTCATCGGATGGCCAGCCCCCCGTTCAGGCCCGCCTGGTACAGCAGGCCGCAGGAGGTGAACATCCGGTGGGGGGAGGACATGACGGCAATGCCCTTCTCCCGGGCCAGGTCCAGGATCTCCGGCCCCGGCTCCTTGTCCCGCACAAAGATGACGCAGACCATGTCCATCATCTCGGCGGTGCGGATCACCTGCTGGTTCACCAGGCCGGTGAGCAGCAGGGCCTGGTCCTTGACATAGGCCAGCACGTCGCTCATCAGGTCGCTGCCGCAGGCGGTGTTCACCGTCTTGTCCAGGGATTCTTCCCCTGTCAGCAGCCGGGCGTCCAAAATGGTTTGTACTTCCCGAAGGGTCATCTGCGATCCTCTCCTCCCAATTCCAAAAAGCCCGCCGGTCCCCCGGCGCTTTTGATACAATTCACATTATACCATTGGAAAAAGGGAATGACAATTGCAGGAAATGTAGAATCGACGAAAAATTATCAAGCTTTCCACCGGAGTCCATGACAAACCCAAACCGGCTATGTTATAATAAAAAAGCAACCGATTTGCCGTTTCGCCCCTCCCGGCCCCTGCGGGGCGGAGGAGGGACGGATTGTTCTGCCCCGGGGCGGCGCGCCCGCCCCATGAAGGAGGTAACGAAGAAACCATGTCCAACAGAATCTGCAAAATCCCTTTCAAGGGGACGGAAAACCAGGAGCGGGAGCTCAGGAGCCTCATTGAGAAGCTCCGGGACCAGGAGGGGGCCCTGATGCCCATCCTCCAGGGGGCCCAGGGCATCTACGGCTACCTGCCCATCGAGGTGATGAAGATCATCGCCGCCGAGATGGGGGTCTCCCTGGAAACGGTGTACGGGGTGGCCACCTTCTATTCCCAGTTCACCCTGAACCCCAAGGGCCAGTATAAAATCTCGGTCTGCCTGGGCACCGCCTGCTACGTCAAGGGCTCCGGGGAGGTCTACAGCCGCCTCCAGGAGCGGCTGGGCATCGGCAGCGGGGAATGCACCCCCGACGGGAAGTTCTCCCTGGAGGCCTGCCGGTGCATCGGCGCTTGCGGCCTGGCCCCGGTGATGACCGTCAACGACGAGGTCTACGGCCGGCTGGTGGCCGACGACGTGGACGAGATCCTGGCCAAGTACCAGGACTGAGGCCATGATGCAGGAACTGTCCCTCAACGTCCTGGACGTGGCGGAAAATTCCGTCCGGGCGGGGGCCACCCTCATTGAGATCACGGTGGAGGAGGACACCGCCGCCGACCTCCTGGCCATCACCATCGCCGACAACGGCAAAGGGATGACCGAGGAGCAGGTCCGCCAGGTCACCGACCCCTTCTTCACCACCCGGACCACCCGGCGGGTGGGGCTGGGGGTGCCCTTTTTCAAGATGGCGGCGGAGCTTTCCGGCGGCGGGCTCCAGATCCGGAGCCAGCCGGGCAAAGGCACCGTGGTCACCGCCAGATTCGGCCTTGGGAGCATCGACCGGATGCCCCTGGGGGATATGGAGGGGACCATCCGCACCCTGGTCCAGGGGAGCCCGGGGATCGACTTTGTCTACACCCGCCGGCTGGACGGGCGGGAGCTGCGGATGGATACCCGGGAATTCCGCCGGGTGCTGGGGGAGGGGATCCCCCTGGACGACCCCCAGGTGCTGGGGTTTTTGGAAGAATATCTCCGTGAAAATACCCGGGAGCTGCTGCATCCCGGGACCGAAACTGCAGAGGAGGAACGCGCTTAACATGAAAAGTCTTGCGGAGCTTCAGGCCCTTCGGGAGGAAATGAAGAACAAAATCGGCATCCGCCACGACAGCGATACGGGCATCCGCATCGTGGTGGGGATGGCCACCTGCGGCATCGCCGCCGGGGCCCGGCCGGTGCTGGCCGCCTTCACCGACGAGGTGGCGAAGCGGGGCCTCACCCATGTTTCGGTGGGGCAGACCGGCTGCATCGGCATCTGCCAGTACGAGCCGGTGGTGGAGGTCTACGAGCCTGGCAAGGAGAAGGTGACCTATGTGAAGGTCACCCCCGAGATGGTGCCCACCATCGTCAGCCAGCACATCGTCAACGGCAGCCCTGTCACCGAGTACACCATCGGCGCCAGCGGCGCCAAGGCATAAAGGAAAGGGAGGAAAAGACGGATGTATCGTTCCCATGTACTGGTGTGCGGCGGCACCGGCTGCACCTCCTCCGGCAGCGGCCGGATCGTCACCGCCTTTGAGCGGGAGCTGGAGGCCGCCGGGCTGGACAAGGAGATCAAGGTCATCAAGACCGGCTGCTTCGGCCTCTGCGCCCTGGGGCCCATTGTGGTGGTCTACCCCGAGGGGGCCTTCTATTCCCAGGTGAAGGCCGAGGACGTGCCGGAGATCGTGGAGGAGCACCTCCTCAAGGGCCGCATCGTGCGGCGCCTCCTTTATTCCGAAACGGTGGAGGAGGACACCGTCAAGAGCCTCAACGAAACCGATTTCTATAAGAAGCAGAAGCGGGTGGCCCTCAAGAACTGCGGCGTCATCGACCCGGAGAACATCAACGAATACATCGCCTACGACGGCTACATGGCCCTGGGCAAGGCCCTCACCGAAATGACCCCCGAGGAGGTCATCCAGTGCATCTCCGACTCGGGCCTCCGGGGCCGGGGGGGCGGCGGCTTCCCCACCGGGAAGAAGTGGTCCTTCGCGGCGGCCCAGCCCAAGGGCGTCAAATACGTCTGCTGCAACGCCGATGAGGGGGACCCCGGCGCCTTCATGGACCGCTCCATCCTGGAGGGGGACCCCCATGTGGTGCTGGAGGCCATGGCCATCGCCGGCGACGCCATCGGCGCCCAGCAGGGCTACATCTACGTCCGGGCCGAGTACCCCATCGCCGTCAAGCGGCTCCAGGTGGCCATCGGCCAGGCCCGGGAGATGGGCCTGCTGGGGAAAAACATCCTGGGCACCGGCTTTGATTTCGACATCGACATCCGCCTGGGGGCCGGCGCCTTCGTCTGCGGCGAGGAAACCGCCCTCATGACCTCCATCGAGGGCCGCCGGGGCGAGCCCCGCCCCCGTCCCCCCTTCCCGGCGGTGAAGGGCCTTTTCGGCAAGCCCACCATCCTCAACAACGTGGAAACCTACGCCAACGTCCCCCAGATCATCCTCAACGGGCCGGAGTGGTTCGCCTCCATGGGCACCGAGAAATCCAAGGGCACCAAGGTCTTCGCCCTGGGGGGCAAGATCCACAACACCGGCCTGGTGGAGGTGCCCATGGGCACCACCCTCCGGGAGATCGTGGAGGAGATCGGCGGCGGCATCCCGAACGGGAAGAAATTCAAGGCCGCCCAGACCGGCGGCCCCTCCGGCGGCTGCATCCCGGCGGAGCACCTGGACGTGCCGGTGGATTACGACAACCTCATCGCCATCGGCTCCATGATGGGCTCCGGCGGCCTCATCGTCATGGATGAGGACACCTGCATGGTGGACATCGCCAAGTTCTTCCTGGAATTCACCGTGGACGAGAGCTGCGGCAAATGCACCCCCTGCCGCATCGGCACCAAGCGGCTCTACGAGCTGCTGGACAAGATCACCAAGGGCAAGGCTGACATGGAGGACCTGGACAAGCTGGAAACCCTCTGCTACCACATCAAGGAGAACGCCCTCTGCGGCCTGGGGCAGACCGCCCCCAACCCGGTCCTCTCCACCCTCAAGTATTTCCGGGACGAATACGTCGCCCACATTGTGGAGAAGCGGTGCCCCGCCGGGGTCTGCAAGGAGCTCCTCACCATCCAGATCCTCCCCGAGAAGTGCAGGGGCTGCACCCTCTGCGCCAAGAACTGCCCCACCGGCGCCATCACCGGCAAGGTGAAGGAGCCCCACGTCATCGACACCGAGAAGTGCGTCAAGTGCGGGGTCTGCATCGAGAAGTGCCGCTTCGGCGCCATTGTGAAGCGGTAAGGGAGGGAAACTGGAAATGAAAATGGTAAATCTCAAAATCAACGGCCTCCCGGTGACGGTGCCCGAGGGCACCACCATCCTGGAGGCGGCCCGGAAGCTGGCCATCGATATCCCCACCCTCTGCTACCTGAAGGACATCAACGAGATCGGCGCCTGCCGCATCTGCGTGGTGGAGGTCAAGGGGATGCGCAACCTGGTGGCCTCCTGCGTCTACCCGGTGGCGGAGGGGATGGAGGTCCTCACCAACTCCAAGCGGGTCTTCGCCTCCCGGAAAATCGACCTGGAGCTGATCCTCTCCACCCACAAGAAAAACTGCCTCTCCTGCGTCAGGAGCGGCAACTGCGAGCTCCAGAAGCTCTGCAAGGACTTCCGGGTCTACGACGAGGACGTCTACGCCGGGGAGAACCCCCAGTACGAATTTGACGACAGCGCCAAGCATATGTTCCGGGACAACAACAAGTGCGTCCTCTGCCGCCGGTGCGTCGCCGCCTGCCAGAAGTGGCAGGCCGTGGGGGTCATCGGCCCCAACGACCGGGGCTTCAATACCCACATCGGCTGCGCCTTCGAGCAGAACCTGGGGGACGTTTCCTGCGTTTCCTGCGGCCAGTGCATCGTGGTCTGCCCCACCGGCGCCATCGCCGAGAAGGACAACACCAAGGACGTCTGGCGGGCCATCAACGACCCCACCAAATATGTGGTGGTCCAGACCGCCCCTTCCATCCGGGTCACCCTGGGGGAGGCCTTTGATATGCCCATCGGCACCAACGTCAAGGGCAAGATGGTGGCGGCCCTCAAGCGGCTGGGCTTCGACGGGGTCTTTGACACCGACCTTGCCGCCGACATGACCATCGTGGAGGAGGCCCACGAGCTGGTGGAGCGGATCCGGAAGGGGGGCGCCCTCCCCATGATCACCTCCTGCTCCCCCGGCTGGGTCAACTACTGCGAGCACTTCTACCCTGAGTTCGTCCCCAACCTTTCCACCTGCAAATCCCCCCAGCAGATGTTCGGCGCCCTCACCAAGACCTGGTACGCCAGGAAGATGGGCCTGGACCCCAAGGACATCTTCGTGGTGGGCATCATGCCCTGCACCGCCAAGAAGTTCGAGGTGGCCCGGGAGGATGAGGCGGCCGCCGGCGTCCCAGACGTGGACGTGGCCCTCACCACCCGGGAGCTGGCCCGGATGATCGACCGGGCGGGGATCAACTTCAAGGAGCTGCCCGACGAGGAATTCGACGCCCCCATGGGGGTTTCCACCGGCGCCGGGGCCATCTTCGGCGCCACCGGCGGCGTTATGGAGGCGGCCCTGCGCACCGCCGCCTGCTGGCTCACCGGCTCGGACGCCGCCCCGGTGGAATTCACCGAGGTCCGTGGCATGGACGGGGTGAAGGAGGCCAGCTACCAGCTGGGGGACCTGACCCTCAACGTGGCGGTGGCCTCGGGCCTGGCCAACGCCAGGAAGCTGCTGGAGAGCGTCAAGAGCGGCGAAAAGACCTACCACTTCATGGAGATCATGGGCTGCCCCGGCGGCTGCGTCAACGGCGGCGGGCAGCCGGTGCAGCCGGCCCGGGTCCGCAACTGGGTGGACCTCCGGGGGCTGCGGGCCGCCGCCCTCTATGAGGAGGATAAGAGCCTGCCCCTGCGCAAATCCCACGAGAACCCGGTGCTCCAGGAGATTTACAAGTCCTTCCTGGAAACCCCCGGCAGCCATGTGGCCCACCAGGTGCTCCACACCTCCTACCGCAAGCGCGGCCGCTTCACCAGCCTTTAAGTCCGGCGGGGCAGCCCCCGCTGGCATTGACGTTAGCTACGCTGTGAGAAACGAAAGATTGTGCGCCGCGCAGCTTGGGATTCAGAAAGCGGTTTCCCACACCCTAACCAGGGGGTAGCGGAAGCCCAGATTCCGCCGCGATCAGCGGGCGGGCTGGGGCGGGGTGCCCCCGCTGGCTCGCAATTTGCTCCACTCCGTTGCGCAAATTGATTTCCCCCCCGGAGGGCAGGGGGGCACATGGGGGGACTGGTCCCCCCGTGAGGGCCGACCTGCCCCGAAGGGGCGGGCCTGACCCAGAGGGCCCTCGGCCCTTGGGCCCGGGGGGCTCCCCGGCCGCTCTTTGTCACTTTCTCTCGGCAGAGAAAGTGATGCCCGGACCTCCGGTGCGACCGGAGTAATCTATAAAAAGTAAACCTTGCGGAGCCCCTTCTTTGGCCACTTTCTTTTGATCAAGAAAGTGGCGGCGGGGTGGCCCCCGCTGGCAATCACGTTAGTCACGGTGAAAGAAGCGAAAATGAGTGCGCCGCTCAACTTAGTCTGATAAAAAATGCGCCGTTTGAATCCTAAGTGATATGCTCAGGGAGCGGGGCACAAACCGGCGCAACGTAGGCGCTTCTCTCACGGACATGAAAAGGAGGAACTGATAAAGATGGCGATTCGCAACATGAGAATCGAGGGGGACGACATCCTCCGCAAAAAGAGCCGGGAGGTGGAGAAATTCGATGCCCGCCTCTGGGAGCTGCTGGACGACATGGCCGACACCCTGAAGGAGCAGAACGGGGTGGGCCTCGCCGCCGTCCAGGTGGGGGTGCTGCGCCGGGTCTTCATTGTGGACGTGGGGGAGGGGATCACCGAATTCATCAACCCCCGCACCCTGGCCACCGGCGGCAGCCAGACGGTGCTGGAGGGCTGCCTCTCCTTCCCGGGCCAGTGGGGGATGATCACCCGGCCCAACTATGTGCGGATCCGGGCCCAGGACCGCCACGGGAAATGGTTCGAGGCGGAGGGGGAGGGGCTGATGGCCCAGGCCATGCTCCACGAAAGCGGCCACCTGGACGGGGAGGTCTTCAAGGAGGACCCCAGCTTCCGGCCCCTCAGCGAGGAGGAGCTGGAGGAACTCAATTCCGGGGAATGAGAAAAGGGGGAAAGGACTGTGGAAAAGCTCAGCGTCGTCTTTATGGGCACCCCGGATTTCGCCGTGCCCTGCCTGGCACGGGTCCTGGAGGACGGCTACCCCGTCCGGGGGGTGTTCACCCAGCCGGATAAGCCGGTGGGCCGCCGCCAGACCCTCACCCCGCCCCCGGTGAAAAAGCTGGCCCTGGAGAAGGAGATCCCCGTCTTCCAGCCGGCGAAGCTCCGGGACGGCGCCGCCCTGGAGATCCTCCGGGGCCTCGGACCGGACCTGATCGTGGTGGTGGCCTACGGGCGGATCCTCCCCCGGGAGATTCTGGACTGCCCCCGGCTGGGCTGCGTCAACGTCCACGGCAGCCTCCTGCCCAAATACCGGGGGGCGGCCCCCATCCAGTGGACGGTCATCAACGGCGACCCGGTGGGGGGCGTCACCACCATGTACATGGCGGAGGAGCTGGACGCCGGGGACACCATCCTCTCCATGAGCCTGCCGGTGGGGGAGGAGGAAACCAGCGGGGAGCTCTATGAGCGGCTGGCCCCCCTGGGGGCGGAGTGCCTTTCCCGGACCCTGGCCCTCTTCCAGGAGGGGCGGGTCCCCCGCGCCCCCCAGGACCACGCCGCCGCCACCCTGGCCCCCATGCTGGACAAGGCCATGGGGGAGATGGACTTTTCCCTCCCCGCCCGGCGGCTCCACAACCTGGTCCGGGGGCTGAACCCCTGGCCCTCCGCCTGGACCGCCGCCGAAGGGAAGCGGCTGAAAATCCACCGCAGCCGGGTGCTGGAGGAAACCGGGGCCCCCGCCGCCCCGGGGACCGTCCTTCCCCGGGAGGGCCGCTTCACCGTGGCCTGCGGCTCCGGCCTCCTGGAACTTTTAGAGGTGCAATTGGAAGGCAAGGGCCGTACGTCCGGGGCGGATTTCCTCCGGGGCCATCTCCTGGAGCGGCTGGGATAACACCCCCGGAAGGAAGGGACTTCCAGGCCGCGAAAGATTTTCCTGTGCCCCGCTCTCCGGAGGTCCAACCGGAGGGCAAGGGCCGGATGGCCGGGGCGGATTTCCTCCGGGGACACCCCCTGGAGCGGCTGGGATAACATCCCCCGGAAGGAAGGGGCTTCCAGGCCACGAAAGATTTTTCTGTGTCCCGCCCTCCGGAGGTCCAACCGGAGGGCAAGGGCCGTACGTCCGGGGCGGATTTCCTCCGGGGTCACCCCCTGGAGCGGCTGGGATAACATCCCCCGCCGGAAGGGGGCTTCCAGGCCGCGAAAGATTTTCCTGTGCCCCGCTCTCCGGAGGTCCAACCAGAGGGCAAGGGCCGTACGTCCGGGGCGGATTTCCTCCGGGGACACCCCCTGGAGCGGCTGGGCTGAGGGGAGGGGCCGAGGGGCCTCTTCCGGGGCCCCTGAAGCC
>CAJFUT010000022.1 GCA_904420255.1 uncultured Angelakisella sp.
CTGCAAACCCTCGGCGGGGCGGAAGCCGAGGGAGAAATCCAGGTGCTGTCCCCTGTAGACGGGGTGGTCACCAGGGAAATCCCCGTGCCCGGAAGCCTGGTCAAGGCAGGCACCACCGTCTGCTCGGTGGAAAATACCGGGGAATGTTACGCCCTGGTGTCGGTCAGCGAGAAGGACGCGGCGGAGATCACCCCGGGGGATGAGGTACTCCTCACCGGGGAGGGGGTGGGCGGCGGCACTCGGGCCGGCGTGGTAGCCCGGATCTATCCGGGCACCCGGACGGAGTTGAGCGGCACAACCGCCCAAAACGTGGTGGACATCGAGGTGGCCCTTTCCGACGGCGAGGGGGAAATCCGGCCCGGTTTCTCTGTAAAGGCACAAATCTTTACAGATCAGGAGCGCCAGCTGATGGCGCTTCCCTACGAATCGGTGGGGCAGGATGAGGACAACCGGGAATATGCCCTGGTGGCGGCGGAAGGGGTCCTGGAAAAGAGGTACATCACCACCGGCATCGAGTTGAGCGATGGGGTAGAAGTGGTGGAGGGGCTGGACGGGGAGGAACTGGTGGCGGTTCCCCAGGAGGGCGCCCAGGAAGCCCGGACAGAGCGGTACCTTCTGGAAAAGAGGGAGGGCGGATGATGGAAACCTTGCGAAGCGCGGCCAGAAGCCTGGCAAGAAGGCGCTCCCAGCTGGCTCTGACCGTCTGCGGCATCGCCATCGGCGTCTTTTCGGTGCTCATCATCTCGTCCATCGGCTCGGCTGGGCAGGAGATCATGGGCCGGGAACTGGAAAAGCTGGGATTTGACTGCATCACCGTTTCAGCTTCCCAATCGGAACTGAACGCTCTGGACGGGGAAGCGTTGACCCAGGTGAACGCCCTGGAGGAGGTGGCGCTGGCGGCGCCCCTCAGTACCAGCTTCGGCCGGGCTTCCATGCGGGAATATGTGGGGGACGTCCTTCTCTGCGGCGTGGATCAGAATGCCGGCCAGATCATCCAGCTGGAGCTGAAAAGCGGCAGGCTGCTCCAGGAAAGCGATATTTCCAGCGGAGCCAACTGCTGTGTGGTGGACGAGAAGCTGGCCTACGCCTATTATAAGCGCACCAATATTGTGGGGAAGGAGATGGAGGTGACGGTGGACCAGGGGACCGAAACCTACACCATTGTAGGTGTGGTGTCCGGGGACAGCAGCGCCCTGAAAAACCTGGTGGGGGATTATGTGCCCTCCTTTGTCTACCTGCCCTATACCTCCCTCCAGTCCCTCTGCCGGAAATCCGCCATTGACCAGCTCTTTGTCAAGCTCTCCCCGGAGGCCGACCCGGAGGCCGCGGGGGAGAAGGTGACCGGCCTGCTGGATTCCCTTTCGGGCTACCGGAACCTTTACCGGTATGAGGATTTGGCAGTTCAAAAGGACCGCCTGAACTCCATTCTGGGGGCCGCCACCGCCGCCCTTTCGGCCATCGGGGGCATCTCCCTGCTGGTATCGGGGCTGAGCATCATGACAATCATGACCGTTTCGGTGCGGGACCGCACCCGGGAAATCGGCATCAAAAAGGCGGTGGGGGCCAAAACCTCCCATATCCTCTGGGAATTTATGGTGGAGTCCATCCTGCTGACCCTGGCCGGCAGCTCCATCGGCATTTTGGCCAGCAAGCTGCTCACCGCCGGGGCCGGGTACCTCCTCCAGGTGAATTTTCCCATGGGCCTCGATACAATCGGCGTCACGCTATTGTTTTCCGTAATGGTTGGTGCTATATTTGGAGTATACCCAGCCAAGCTGGCCTCCCGGCTCAGCCCAGTGGACGCGCTGCGGTATGAGTAAGAGAGGAGGCGGCCATGAGCCGTTTTATCCACGACCCGAACCTCCCCCGGAACAGGGCGGCCCTCTGCGTCATGTCGGGGCAGTACCCGGAGCTGTGCCGGAGGGTGGAACAGCTGGGGCCGGCGGTGATACGGACCTCCCGGGACCGCTCCCTGCCGGAGCCGGTGGCCTTCCACGGGGACCTGCAGCTTTGCCACCTGGGAGGGGACCAGGTGGTGCTGGAGCCGGGGGCGGGAGGCCTTATGGAAGTCCTGGGCCGGATGGGCTTCCGCTGCCGCGCCACCTGCCGCCCCGCGGAGAACCACTACCCAGGAGATGTCCGCCTGGGGATGCTGCTGCTGAACCGCTGGGGCTTCGGCCTGCTGGAGGCGGCGGCCCCGGAAATCCTGACCGGGCTTCTTTTGAATAATTGGGAGCTGGTCTTTTCCCGGCAGGGATACGCCCGGTGTTCGGTTTGTGTTGTGGACAGGGAAGCCGCCATCACCGCCGATCCCACCCTGGCCGGATTACTGGAGGGGAAGGGAATCCAATGCCTGCGGATTGATCCGGGGGGCATCCTCCTGGAAGGCTATGACACCGGCTTCCTCGGGGGATGCTGCGGCCTGCTGGCCCCCGGTCTGCTGGCCTTCACCGGCAGCCTTGAGCGATACCGGGAAGGGGAGAAGATCAAGGATTTCCTGAGCCACAGAGGGGTCCGGTGGGTTTCCCTTACCGATGGGCCGATGGTGGATATCGGCGGCATTCTGCCGCTGATGGAAGAAAATACAGTGTAAAGGAGCGAAAAAAGTGAAGTATTTTATTTGCAGACACTGCGGGAACATTGCGGAAAAGGCTTATGACGCCGGCGTGAAGCTGGTATGCTGCGGGGAGGCGATGGAGGAGCTTATCCCCAACAGCACCGAAGCCGCCACGGAAAAGCATTACCCGGTGGCCGAGAGAACGGGAAGCACCATCTTGGTGAAGGTCAGCGATGTGGCCCATCCCATGGCGCCCGAGCATTGGATCCAATTTATTGCCCTGGAAACCCAGAAGGGTTATCAAAGGGTCTCCCTGAAACCGGGTGACGCGCCGGAGGCGGTTTTCCAGCTGGCAGAGGGGGATAAGGCCATCGCCGCTTACGAGCACTGCAACCTTCACGGGCTTTGGAAAACAGAACTGGACAAATAGGCCGCACATAATCAATCGATAAAAAGACGCAAGAGCTCTTCAGGGCGAAACCTCCTGGAGGGCTCTCGTTATTTCTGAGCGAACCTTATTATAAGATATCGGCGGAGGCGATACGGGCCTCCGGCCAACAGTAATCGTAATAGGAAACAAAATATTCCACCGCGTTGTGGGGGAAGAATTCCTTCATTTAAATTCAAGAGAATGAGGGATAAGAAAATCCTTGCGGCGGTGAGAGAAAGGTGGTATAATTTTCTTGAGACAATTTCGCTAAATCAAAGTTTAGCGAAATTCAGGGGAGAAAAACACCCAAAAATCAGAATAATTAGAATTAGCTGTACGCCAGTTCATCCACCATGAGATTCTCTGCCGCGATAACTTTTATTATTTCTAAGGAGTTTTTTCCATGAACAACATCAATGATTATGCCTGCCCGCAGATTCTGAAGGATTTCCTCTTTTATATGCTCACCATCAAAGGCCGCTCCCAGCGGACTGTGGACGCCTATTATATCGACCTTCGGCTCTTTCTGCGGTATCTGAAAGCCACCCGGCTGGGGCTTTCCCTTACGGAGCCCAATCTCGCGGACATTTCCATTGAGGACGTTCCCAATGAGATGATCTGCAGCGTGACCCTTTCTGAGGCCTACGGATTTCTGAATTTCGTCCAGACAGCCAACGAGAACAACGCCCGCACCAGGTCCCGGAAGGTATCCAGCCTTCGCTCCTTTTATAACTATCTCACCGCAAAGGCCGGCCTGATGGAGGTAAGCCCCTTGAAGGATCTGGAAACCCCCAGCCAGCGGAAATCCCTGCCCAAATACCTGTCCCTGGCGGAAAGCCTGCAGCTTCTTCAGGCGGTGGACGGCCCCACGCCCCTGAAAGAGCGGGATTACTGCATCATCACCCTGCTGCTCAACTGCGGAATGCGGCTTTCCGAGCTGGTTGGCATCAAAAAAAGC
>CAJFUT010000023.1 GCA_904420255.1 uncultured Angelakisella sp.
CGCCGGGGAGAGCCGGGTGCCGCCGCAGTCGGGGCAGCGGTCCTCCCGGAGGAACTTCTCCACCCGCTTCATCCCCTTCTCGTCCTTCACCTTGGAAAGGGCGTTCTCCACGGTGTAGACGGCGTTGAAGTAGGTAAAATCCAGCTCCGCCGCATCGTTGGAATTCTTCGCCTTGTAAAAAATGTGCTTCTTCACGGCGGGGCCGTTGTAGACGATGTCCTTTTCCTCGTCGGTCAGCTCCCGGAAGGGGACGTCGGTGCGGACCCCCATGGCCCGGCAGACGTCGGTCATCAGGGACCACATGAGGGATTTCCAGGGGGCCACCGCCCCCTGGTCGATGGTGAGGGATTCATCCGGCACCAGGGTGGCCCGGTCCACGGTGCGGACGACGCCGGTGCCGCCGCAGGTGCGGCAGGCTCCCTGGCTGTTGAAGGCCAGCTCCTCCGCCCCCGGGGCGTAAAAGCTCTCGCCGCACTCCGGGCAGGTGAGGGCCTGGCCCGCCGCCACCGCCAGGGTCGGGGGAAGGTAATGGCCGTTGGGGCAGCGGTGGCTGGCCAGCCGGGAAAACATCAGCCGCAGGCTGTTGAGAAGCTCGGTGCCGGTGCCGAAGGTGCTGCGGATGCCCGGGACGCCGGGCCGCTGGTGGAGGGCCAGGGCCGCCGGGACATAGAGCACCTCGTCCACCTCCGCCCGGGCGGCCTGGGTCATCCGCCGCCGGGTGTAGGTGGAGAGGGCCTCCAGGTAGCGCCGGGAGCCCTCGGCATAAAGGACCCCCAGGGCCAGGGAGGATTTGCCCGAGCCGGAAACCCCGGCGACGCCCACGATCTCATTGAGGGGCAGATTGACGTCGATGTTCTTCAGGTTGTGGACCCTGGCACCCCGTACCTGGATCTCCTTTGGCGCGCCGGTATTCATAGCTGCATCTCTCTTTCCAGCTCCCGCCTGCAGGCGGAAGGAATTTTTCGGGCCGCGGCTGCGGCTTGGGCCGGCCTTTGAAATAGCGGGCGGCAAATGCCGCCCGCCAAAAAAACACTGTTTGCAGCCCGGTTGGATTACTCCTCCCAGTTGTGCCACACGTTCTGGACGTCGTCGTTGTCCTCCAGCAGGTCCAGGAGCTTGGACATCTTGTCCGCCTGCTCCGGGTCCTCAATCGCGGTATAGGTGGCGGGGATGAAGGCCGCCTCAGCGGAGGAGATGGTGTAGCCCTTGGCCTCCAGGCCCTCCCGGACCTCCCGGACGGCGGTGGTGTCGCAGAGGACCTCCACGCAGTCGTCCTCGAAGTTCACATCCTGGGCCCCCACATCGAAGCAGTCCTCCATCACCTTTTCCTCGTCCAGGTCGTTGTCGGGGTTATCCACGATCACAAGGCCGGTCTGGGTAAAGAGGAAGGAAACGCAGCCGTTCTGGCCCAGGTTGCCGCCGCACTTGTCAAAATAGTGGCGCAGGTCCCCGGCGGTGCGGTTGCGGTTGTCGGTGAGGGTTTCCACAATCACCGCCACGCCGCTGGGGCCGTAGCCCTCGTAGGTGATCTCCTCGTAGGAGTTCTTATCCTCGCTGCCGGCGGCCTTCTTGATGCAGCGGTCGATGTTGTCGTTGGGCATATTGCAGGCCTTGGCCTTGGCGATGCAGTCCCGCAGCTTGCCGTTGCTCTGGGGGTCGGGCCCCCCTTCCTTCACCGCCACCGAGATCTCCCTGGCCACCTTGGTGAACACCTTGGCCCTGGCGGCATCGGAAGCGCCCTTTTTGCGCTTGATGTTATTCCACTTGGAATGTCCCGACATAAGCATACATCCTTTCTCATCTGGGCGTTTGAAAAACAAAACCGCCGTCATCCGCTGCCGCCGCAGGCCCTTGCCGCACCGGGAACGCTCGGGAAACCCCCGGCAATTTTTCCATTTTCAAACAAATTCTGGCTTACCGCAAAAATGCTCTGCCGTTTAGCAGAGCATTTCTGAAAAACATTTGGAGGCGCCACCCGGATTTGAACCGGGGGTGAAGGTTTTGCAGACCTCTGCCTTACCACTTGGCTATGGCGCCATGAAATGGAGCGGGTTACGAGGCTCGAACTCGCTACCTCCACCTTGGCAAGGTGGCGCTCTACCAGATGAGCTAAACCCGCAGAAAATGGCGACCTGGATGGGGTTCGAACCCACGACCTCTAGCGTGACAGGCTAGCGTTCTAACCAACTGAACTACCAGGCCATACCGTCCCTTTCCCTTTGCCGGGGCACCAGGGACGACAATCATTTTACTATAAATCGGTACTGTTGTCAACTGTTTTTTCGGAAATCATGGCCAGCAGCTCATCCCGGCCGAAGCGGTATTTCCTGGGGCAGAAATGGCAGCAGACCTCGGCCCCGCCGTCCTCCTCCGCCATGGCCCGGAGTTCCCCGGCGTTCAGGGAAAGGAGGGCGTCCCGGACCCGCTGGCGGCTGCACCCGCAGCGGTATTCCACCGTCCGCACGTCCAGAACCTGGGGCCCCATGCCCTCCAGGGCGGCGCAGGCCAGCTCCTCCGGGATCATGCCCCCGGCCAGGAGTTTCGTGACGGGGGGCAGCTTGCCGGTGTTCTCCTCCACCCTGGAGATATCCTCCTCCCCCGCCCCGGGGAGCATCTGGAGAAGGAAGCCCCCCGCCGCCTGGACCGTCAGGTCCGGGTTCACCAGCACCCCCAGGGCGCAGACGGTGGGCACCTGCTCGCTGACGGCAAAGTAGCTGGTGATGTCCTCGGCGATTTCCCCGGAGGCCAGGGGGACCATCCCCACATAGGGCTCCCGGAGGCCCAGGTCCTTCACCACCACCAGATTGCCGCCGCGGCCCACCGCCCCGGCCACATCCAGCTTGCCGTATTGGTTCAGAGGCAGCTCCACCACCGGGTTCACGGCGTAGGCCTTGGCGTTGCCCAAAGCGTCCGCCACCGCCACCAGGGAGCCGGCGGGGCCGTCCCCCATGACCCGGAGGGTGACCGAGTCATTTTCACCTTTCAGCATGGAGCCCATGATGGAGGCCGCCGTCAAAAGCCGCCCGGTGGCGGCGGTGATGACGGCGCTGCTGTGATGGATTTCCTCCAGGGCGCTCACCATATCCTTGGAATCCAGGGCCCAGCAGGCGGCGCTGCCGTTTTCCGCGATGGCCCGGACCAGCTTTCCCATAACCTTTCACTTCCTTCTCGCGATGTAGACAATCCGCTGCTCCTCGGGGGCGGGGGGGCGGTCGGCGTAGTTCCCCCGCAGGCCCAGCAGCTGGAAGCCCTCCGCCTCCAGCAGCGACCTCACCTCATCCGCTGTATATACATATTCGCGGAAGCTCTCGCTATACCTGCGGTAGCTGTTTTTTTCCCCTTTGACAAAAAAATCCAGGTCGATATCCACGCTGTTGTCCCGGGGGTCCAGGGTGTTCTGCCAGACGCAGTAGACCTCCTCCGTTTCCCGGACATAGGTGGTGCCGGCAAGCTGATGGGTGTGCTTATAGGGGGTGTTCATGTCAAAAAGAAAAAGCCCCCCCGGCTCAATAAAGAGCCGGAGCCGGCGGAACACCCGGGCCAGGGCCTCCCGCCCCGGAAGGTGGTTGAGGCTGTCCAGGGTGCAGACGGCGGTATCCACCGTGCCGTAAAGGTCCAGCTCCTCCATGTCCTGGCAGAGGTAAAGGATGGCGGGGTCCACCCCCTGGCTCTTGTTGACGGCGCAGGAGAGCATCTCCTGGGAGCCGTCCACCCCGATAACCTCCGCCCCCAGCCGGGCCAGCTCCACCGAGAGGGAGCCGGTGCCGCAGGCCAAATCCAGGACAAGCCGGAAGCTGCCCCCATATTCTTTGGCCAGCCCCAGCAGATATTCCCCCTGGCGCCGGTAGTCCACATCGGCGGTCAGGCTGTCGTAATACCGGGCGAAAACCGCCTCATACCCGGCCATCTTCCTCGTCGAGCCTTTCGAAAATAATTTCATAGCCGTCGGCCCCATAGTTGAGGGAACGGTTCACCCGGCTGATGGTGGCGGTGCTGGCGCCGGTGGCCTGGACAATCTCGCTGTAGACCCGGTGGTCCCGCAGCATTTTGGCCACATGGAGCCGCTGGGAAAGGGCCTTCAACTCCGGCACGGTGCAGAGGTCATCGAAAAAGCGATCACACTCCTCCATGGTCTGCAGGGAGAGGACCGCCCGGTAAAGATATTCCACGTTGGAATCCTTCAGTTTGGGATTCATCATCTTTGCCCCCTTTTCAGTTCCAGTTTACCATTTCACACCATAAAAGTAAATACGCGGCGGAAAGAAATTTTGAAAAAACAAAGGAAAGGAATCCCTTGTCCGAGGACATTTTAC
>CAJFUT010000024.1 GCA_904420255.1 uncultured Angelakisella sp.
AGGGGTTTACCCCTTGGTCAGTCTTTGGTTACTTTCTTCTGACGAAGAAAGTAACATAACCCGGACTTCCGCTCCGACCGGAGTAATACCAGAAAGAGGCCCAGCGCAGCGACAGTCTTTGGCCACTTTCTTTTGGCCAAGAAAGTGGCATCCCCGGACTAGCGGGTCAGGCTGAACAAAAATAGAATGAAGCGTAACGGTGCAAAGGGGTGGGGGCCTCCGGCCCCCAAAGAGCGGCGCCTACCGCCATGTAGGCGCTTCTCTCACGGACGCAAAGAACGGCACTCCAAATAGTATCTCTTGTCCCGGGCCTCCCCCATGGAGAAGGTCTTCCGGGGCAGGGGGCCCCCCGCCAGCACCATGGGGAATAGCTCCTCCTTGGGGATGGGGGGCATGAGGAAGCCCACGGCGTCCTCCGCCTCGGCCAGCCGCTCCAGCTCCTCCGCCCCGTGGATGTAGTCCACCCGGCAGCCGGGGTTCCTCTTTTGATAGCGGTCCAGGAAGGTCTGGAGGGTCCGGGCCGGGAGGGGGGAAACCGGCTCCCGGACCCAGAGCCGCCCCTCCATCCCGGCGGTGAGGTACCGCAGCTCCTGGCCCTCCTCCCGGGGCAGCAGCCCGGCTCCCAGCTCCCGTTTCAGGTCCTCCAGGAAAAGGTCGGGGCTGACCCCGGTGACGATGCGGTGGACCGGCTCAAATTCCAGGGCCGGGTCCCAGAGGTTCACCGCCTCCACCAGGGCGTACCGGGCGGGGCAGTCCTCCCACTCCGCCTCCGGCAGCTCCCGGCGGACCTCCTCCCAGTACCGGCGGGCGGCGGCAAGGCTGTGGTTGCCGTCCCCCACCCCCAGCTCCATGGGGCTTTTCTCCGCCAGACGCCCCAGGGCCTCCAGGACATCATCCTGCTGCTCCGTGGTCAGGCTCCACCCCCGGACGCTGCCGCCCCCCAGCATCAGGGCGCCGGTGTATTCCAGGTCCATCTCCCCGATGGCGGCGGAGAGGGGGCCCAGGACGGTGTGTCCCGGGTCGTCCATCAGCATCATGGCGTGGGGCAGCTCCAGGGGGGCCCGGCGGCGGATGGCCAGCCGCATGGGGACCCGCTCCTCCACCACCTCCTCGGTGGCCCGCACCGGGGTTCTGGAGCCGGGGCGGGGGTCGAACCGCTCCAGGTCCAGGGCCGCCATAAGGCCCCGGCGCACCTTCCCCGAGGGGAGGGTCCGCTCCAGGTAGATCATCCCCCCGGCGGCGGGGCGGAGGGCTCCCCCCGCAAGGGCCGCCTCCATGGCCCGGGCGATTTCCTCCGCCGCCTTTTCCGGGGCGGGAGGATTCTCCTCCAGCAGGCGGCACTCGGGGCAGATCATCCCCAGGGCGGAGGGGCCGTCCCCCGCGGCGGCGGCAGCCTCCCGCCAGTAATCGGGACGGCTGGTGAACTGGTCGCAGGCGATGACGCACCACTGCCCCAGGGGGACGGTGGGCAGCAGGATGCGGGCGGGGCCCAGGGACGGCTCTCTCATGACAAAACCTCCGTTGTCCGGCAAATTTGCAGGCAATACTATAACACACCGGGCGGGGATTTGCAAACCCCCGCCCGGAGGCGGCCCTTGCAGAACCGCCCGCTTCATAGTAAACTAAGAGGGAACCGGCCCCGCCGGGGCCCCAGAAAAGGAGTGTGTCAGTCATATGGTATCCAAGGAACTGCGTCAGCAGATCGAAGATTACGCCGCCCAAAACCGCCGGAGGGTGGTGGAGGACCTGAAGGCCCTGGTGCGCATCCCCAGCGTCAGCCGCCGGGGGGAGGAGGGGAAGCCCTTCGGGGAGGGCTGCGCCCAGGCGCTGGACAAGGCCCTGGAAATGGCGGAGGGCCACGGCCTCACCCACCGGAACTGCGGCTGCCGCTACGGCCTGGCAGGCTTCGGGGAGGGGGATAAGACCATCGGCCTGTTCTGCCACCTGGACGTGGTGCCGGAGGGGAACGGCTGGATTCACAGCCCCTACGACCCGGTGGAGAAGGACGGCTTCCTCATCGGCCGGGGGGTGGCGGACAACAAAAACGCCGCCGTCCTCTCCATGTACGTCCTGCGGGCCTTCCGGGAGCTGGGGCTCCCCCTGCGCAGCCGCCTCCAGATCTTCTTCGGGTGCAGCGAGGAAACCGGCATGGAGGATATCGAGAGCTTCGTCCGGGAGCAGCCCATGCCGGATTTCTCCATCGTCCCGGACACCAGCTTCCCCGTCTGCCACGGGGAGAAGGGCATCTTCGGGTGCTTCGCCCGGTGCGGCCGGCCCTGGAGCCAGATCCTCTCCCTCTCCGGCGGCACGGTGGAAAACATGGTGCCGGATTCCGCCCGGGCCTCCCTCCCCATGCACCCGGCCCTTCTGGCGGAGCTGCGCCTCACCGCCGAGAAGGCCCAGGGCATCTCGGTGGCGGCCCAGGGGGAGGAGATCGTCGTGACCGCCGCGGGCCGGGGGGCCCACGCCGCCATGCCCGAGGGGGGCGACAGCGCCCTGCTGCGGCTGTTCCGGTTCCTGGCCTCGGTGCCCGCCATCCACCAGGGGGACCGGGAAATCTGCGCCTTCGCCGCCTCCACCATGGGGGACTGGTACGGGGAGGGGCTGGGCATCGCCCACGAGGACGCCCCCTCCGGCAAGCTCACCTGCGTCTGCGGCGTGGCCGCCACCCGGGAGGGCCGGCTGGAGCTTCACTACAACATCCGCTACCCCGTCACCCACCGGGGGGAGCTGGTCCGGGAGGGGCTGGAAAAAGCCTTCTCCCAGGCGGGGTGGGAGGTCCTCCACCTCTCGGACAGCGCCCCCATGTACCTGCCCGCCGACGACCCCAAGGTCCGGGAGCTTTCCCGCATCTACCATGAGCTCACCGGCCGGGACGCCACCCCCTACACCACCGGGGGCGGCACCTACGCCCGGCACCTGAAAAACGCCGTGGGCTTCGGCATGGAGAGCCCCTGGGAAACCGGCCTGCCCCAGGGCCACGGCGGCATCCACCAGCCCGACGAGGCGGTGAGCATCGACGCCCTGGAGGAGGCCCTGAAAATCTATATCCTCTCGGTGCTGGAGGTGGACGCCCTCCTTCATTCCTGACCGCTTGCCCGCCCTGTAAATTCTGGAAGGCGCCGGGCCCCTTCCCCGCTTCCCGCGGGGCTTTGGGGGCCCGGGCCTTCTTTTCCCCACAGAAGGCGGCAAAAAGTTTCATTGTTTTTTCTGGAATTTTTCTTCGGGGTATGCTATAGTTAAACTGTTTGAAACGCCTGACGCTTCACCCATACTTTTAAAGGAGGGATGCCCCATGGGCAGAGCAGGACGCGGAGGAGGAGGCAGCCGGGGCGGCCGCAGCGGCGGCTTCAGCGGCGGCGGCAGGAGGAGCGGCGGCTTCAGCGGCGGCGGCCGCAGCGGCAGAGGCGGGGGAGGCTCCTTCGGCGGCGGCTCCTGGGGCTGGCGCCCGTCCTTCCGCCCCTCCCGCACCGTCATCATCTCCAACCGCACCTACCGGGGCGGCGGAGGAGGCTACTACGGCGGTGGCGGCGGCAACCGGCTTCTCACCATCGTCCTGATCCTTTTCTCGGTTTTCCTCTTTATCGGCTTCGCCTGGGTCTTTGTGGGGGTGATGGGCGGCAGCGGCGGCAGCTCCTCCATCACCGCCTCCACCGTGGAGCGGGAGCCCCTGCCCGCCGGCTCGGTGAACGAAACCGCCTACTACACCGACGAGCTGGGGTGGATCGTCAATTCCGGCGCCCTCACCAGCGGGATGCGCTCCTTCTATGAGGAAACCGGCATCCAGCCTTACCTTTATATCACCGACTCGGTGGACGGCTCCCACAGCATCACCATCCAGGCCCTCTCGGATTACTCCGCCCGGCTCTATGAGGAGCTTTTCACCGACGAGGCCCATTTCCTGGTGGTGTTCTGCGAGTACGGCGGGGTCTACAATGTGGGGTACACCATCGGCGCCCAGGCCAAAAGCGTCCTGGACGACGAGGCCCTGAGCATCTTCGCCGACTACCTGGACCGCTATTATTACGAGGATATCTCCGAGGAGGAGTTTTTCAGCCGCACCTTTGCCGACACCGGGGAGCGGATCATGACCGTGACCAAATCCCCCTGGCCGGTGGTGCTCATCGTCTTCGGGGTTGTGGCGCTGGTGGCCCTGCTGTACTTCTGGTGGAAGAAGCGCAAGGAGCAGGAGGCCGCCGAACAGAAGCGCACCGAGGAGATGCTGAACAAGCCCCTGGAATCCTTCGGGGATACCGAAGCCGAAAAGCTGGCGGAAAAATATCAGCAGAGCGAGGCCGCTTCTTCGGGAGCGGAACAGGAGAAAAAGTAAAGGAGCGTGTTTCTCATGGGAATTCTGGACAGATTCACCACCATTGTTAAGGCCAACATCAACGCCCTTCTGGACCAGGCGGAGGATCCGGCCAAAATGATCGACCAGTACCTCAGCGATATGCTGGAGAGCCTTGCCGAGGTGAAGCGGGAAACCGCCGGGGTCATGGCGGAGGAAACCCGCACCAAGGCCAAGGTGGACACCAACGCCGCCGAGGTGGCCAAATACGCCGAGCTGGCCAAAAAGGCCCTCCAGGCCGGCAACGAGGCGGACGCCCGGGTCTTCATCGGCAAGAAGCAGCAGCTGGAGGCCAGCGGCAAGGGCCTTGCCGAGGCCTACGCCGTGGCCCATGAGAACGCCGAGAAGATGCGCCAGATGCACGACAAGCTGGTGAGCGACATCGAGGAGCTGAAGCGCCGCCGGGAAACCATCAAGGCCAAGGTGGCGGTGGCCAAGACCCAG
>CAJFUT010000025.1 GCA_904420255.1 uncultured Angelakisella sp.
GGGCCAGTGGAGGCCCGGACTCCGCCGCGAACAGCGGGCGGGCCGGGCCGACACCCCCCGCTGGATGGCTGTCGCCCTGCACGGGGGTCCGGGGGGCTCCCCGGCCGCTCTTTGTCACTTTCTCTCGGCAGAGAAAGTGATGCCCGGGGTTGCGCTGCGACCGGAGTAAACTGATAAACAGAAAATACTGCGGGGCAGAAATCGCCTTCATCCGCCTAAGTGATATGCTCAGGGAGCGGCGCACAAACCGGCGCCATTGAAAGACTTCTCTCACGGACATAAAAAAGGAGAAATGGAACGATGCAGAGAAAAGATTTACCCTCCCCGCTCCGGCTGGGGCTGGTCCTCTCCGGGGGAGGCGCCAAGGGCGCCTATGAGGAGGGGGTGATGCAGGCCCTGGCCCGGCTGGGGCTGGCCCCTTTGGTGGAGGCGGTTTCCGGCTGCTCCATCGGCGCCCTGAACGCCCTCCTCTTCGCCATGGGGGACCCGGCCCTGTGGCGGCGGGTCTGGGAGGAGGTGGGCTCCCGGGGGCTGTTCTCCCCCGGGGAGGAGGGCCCCGGCCCCTCCCCCAGGGAGCGGATGGAAGCCGCCCGCCGGGCCTCCTGCCTCCGGGAATTGCTGGCGGCGGGGGCCTTGGCCAGCCAGGACGCCCTCCGGGAGCTGGTCCGCCGGGAGGTAGACCCCCAGCGGCTTTGCTCCGGCAGGCCCCGGGTTTCGGTCTGCGCCTACGACCTCCAGGAGGAGCGCCCCCGGTATTTCTGGCTGGAGGGGCGGCCCTTTGACCAGGCGGTGGAGCTGGCCATGGCCTCCAGCGCCATCCCGGCGGTGTTCCCGCCGGTGGAGGCGGAGGGCCGTTATTTCTGCGACGGCGGGATGACGCCGCCCTATTCCCGGAAGCGGAACGCCGACAAGGTACCCGCGCCGCCCCTGGCGGACCTGGGTCTGGACCTGACCCTGGTGGTCTACCTGAACCATTACGACCAGGCGGATCTTTCCGGCTTCCCCCCCGGCGCCCGGGTGCTGGAGCTTTATCCCTCCCAGCCCCTGGAGGCCGCCCCCGGGGCCGGGACGATGGATTTTTCCCCGGAAACCCTCCGCAGCCATAGGGAGCTGGGCTGGCGGGATGCCCTGGCAGCCCTGGCCCCCCTGCTGGCGGACTGGGCCAGGAGGCTCCCCCCGGAAAAGGCCCTGGCGGAGCACGCCGCAGCCAACCGGGCCCTTCTGGAGCGGGAGCAGTCCAAAAACGAGGCGGTGGCCCAAAGGGCCCGGGAAGTCCGGGAGGCCCGGGAAGGGGAGGCGGTGCCAGGTGGCGGCCGTGGTTGAGTACACCGTAACCTACGCCAAGCGCCGCACCCTGGCGGTGTATGTCCGCCCAGACGGCAGGGTGGAGGTCCGGGCCCCCAGGGGGCTGAGCCAGCGGCGGATCCGGGAATTTGTGGAGGCAAAATCCGGCTGGATCGCCGCCAGGCAGGGGGAGGCCCTGGCCCGGCTCCGGCAGCGGGAAAGTTTCCGCCTGGAGGCGGGGACAGCCCTTTCCATCCTGGGAAAGGAATACATCCTGGCCCTGGCGGGGCCGGGGGAAAAGCCGGGCATCGCGGGGGAAAGGCTTCTCCTTTCCGGCCAGACGGAAGAGGAGCGCCGCCGGAGCCTGGAGGAGGCCTGCCGGCGGGCCGCCCGGGAATACCTCCCCGGCCGGGTGGAGGAGCTGGCCCGGGGGTGGGGCTTTTCCCCGGCGGGGGTTTCGGTCACCGGGGCCAGGACCCGGTGGGGGAGCTGCTCCGGGAAGAACCGCCTGAATTTCAGCTTCCGCCTCTGCTACGCCCCACTGGAGGCGGTGGACTACGTCATCCTCCACGAGCTGGCCCACACCCGGGAGCACAACCATTCGCCCCGGTTCTGGCGGCTGGTGGAGGAGCGGATGCCCGGGTACCGCCGGGCGGAGGAACAGCTCCGGGCGCTCCAGAGGGAGCTGTGGCTCCGGGGCCTGTAAAAAAGGGACAGCCCCCTTTTGAAGCATAGAGAAACAGAAACGAGAAAAGAGAGAAGGAGCTGCGAGGCAGCGGAACCGCCGGAGGCAACAGCCCCCGGCCTGAGAAGGAGGACCCAGACTATGTTTATCGTGCCATCCATCGCTTCCGCCGATTACCTGAACCTTGGGAAATGCGTGGAGTTTGCCGACAAGGAATACGGCAAGCTCCACTGCACCATCGCCGACGGCAATTTTGTCCCCTATGTCACCTTTGGGATGCGGTGCATGGGGCAGATCTGCGACGCGGCCCAGTCCATCCTGTCGGTGCACCTGCTGGTCACCGACCCTCTGGCCTACGCCGAGCCCCTGGCCAGGTGCTACCCGGAAACGGTGTTCCTCCACCTGGCGGCGCTGCCCTATCCCCTGGAGGCGGTGAACCGCTACCGGGCCATGGGGATGGGGGTGGGGCTGGCCCTGACCCCCAGGGAATCCACCGACGGCCTGGAGTACCTGATGCACAAGGTGGACGCCATCCTCCAGATGACCAATGAGCCCGACGGCCGGGGCGGGGAATATCTCCCCGAGCTGGAGCCCAAAATCGCCCGGCTGGCTGCCACCGGCATCCCCCTCTGGCTGGAGGGGGGCCTGACCCAGCAGCTGGCCCCCCGGCTGGAGGAGCTGGGGGCCTCCGCCCTGGTGATGGGGAAGGCGATTTTCCGCAGGGCGGACTAACGCGGGCGGGGCGGGCCCCGCTGCCCCTGACGCGAGACGCCCTTCGAGCGGAACAGAAACTGAAAGAAGCGCGGCGTTGTAAAAAAGAGGGTGCGGGCGCCAACCCGCAAAAGGAAGGAGAAAATTTTTTATGGAAGGCCAAAAGCTGTATGTGGTGGTCCCCTGCTATAACGAGGAGGAGGTGCTGCCGGAAACGGTGCGCCGCCTCACCGAAAAGCTCCGCTCTCTGATGGACCGGGGGCTGGCCGGCCCCGGGAGCCGGATGCTGCTGGTGGACGACGGCAGCCGGGACCGCACCTGGGAGCTGATCCAGGGCTTCCACCGGGAGAACCCCCTGGTGGAGGGGGTGAAGCTCAGCCACAACCGGGGCCACCAGAACGCCCTTTTGGCGGGGCTGATGACCGCCCGGGAGCTGTGCGACGTTTCCATCTCCATGGACGCCGACCTCCAGGACGATATCGACGCCATTGACGCCATGCTGGAAAAATACCGGGAAGGGTGCGATATCGTCTACGGGGTCCGGAACAACCGGGACACCGACACCGCCTTCAAGCGGGGCACCGCCCTGGCCTTCTACCGCTTCATGTCCGCCATGGGGGCGGATACGGTCTATAACCACGCCGATTACCGCCTCATGAGCCGCCGGGCCCTGGACGGCCTGGCCCAGTACCGTGAGGTGAACCTGTTCCTCCGGGGGCTGGTGCCCATGATCGGCTACCGCACCGCCACGGTGGAGTACCGCCGGGGGGAGCGGTTCGCCGGGGAGTCCAAATACCCCCTTTCCAAAATGCTGAATTTCGCCATCGACGGCATCACCTCCCTTTCGGTGCGGCCCATCCGGGTGATGACCCTCCTGGGGGGTCTCCTCTTCGGGGGCGGCTGCCTGTGGCTTTTGGTGCTGCTGGTGCTGTTCTGCCTGGGCCGGGGCGCCCAGGGGGTCACCTGGGCGGTGGCCTCGGTGTGGACGGCGGCGGGGCTGAACCTCCTGGGCCTGGGGCTCATCGGGGAATACCTGGGGAAGATCTACCTGGAAACCAAGGCCCGGCCCCGGTACCTCATCGAAACCGCCCTGCTCCACGAAGCGGGCTAGGGCCCGCACCCCTGTCCGTGAGAAGCGTTCTGCACATCGCTGGTTTGTGCGCCGCTCTTTGGCCCGGCAGGCCGGGCGGCCAAATCCGTAAGCTGTGTTTCATGAATCGTTAGGTTATGCCCCGCTCTCTGGCTCCGCAAGGTTCGGTTTTCATTTGGGATTCACAAGGCGCTTTCTGCCCCGCAGCATTTCCTGTTTATCAGTTTAGTCCGGCCGCAGCGCGACCCCGGGCATCACTTTCTCTGCCGAGAGAAAGTGACAAAGAGCAGCCGGGGAGCCCCCCCGGACCCCCGTGGGAGGCGACAGCCATCCGGCGGGGGGTGCAAGGGCCGAGGGCCTTCTGGGTCAGGCCCGCCCCTTCGGGGCAGGTCGGCCCTCACGGGGGGACCAGTCCCCCCATGTGCCCCC
>CAJFUT010000026.1 GCA_904420255.1 uncultured Angelakisella sp.
AGAGGGGGGCGGCGGAGGTTTCGTCATAGACGGAGAAGGGCATCAGCCCCCCGGCCATGGAAAGGCCGTTCCGCTTGCCGCTGCGGCCTTCGCGGAAATCATACATATTGATTCCCAGAATCCCCATGAGGTTCTGGACCGGCTCCCCCTCCGGGCCGGTGATGTAAAGATAAAATTGCCGGCGGTGGGGCCCGACGCTGGCCTCCAGGGCCTCCTGGAAGGCGGCGTAGTCCTCCTGGGCCCCCTGGGGCAGCTCCGCCACAGGCACCAGGCCCCAGGGGTTATCCGGCTCCTGGGGCTCCTCGGGCTGGGAGGAGCTTTCCGGCTGGGAGGGGGGCTCCGGGGCGGAGGAGGAGGAAGAAACAGAAGAAGGGATGGAGGAGGGGGAGGAGGTGTCAGGGGGCGGGGCGGCTTCCTCCGCCCCGCCCCCGCACCCCGCCAGGGCCAGGGCCAGAGCCAACAAGAGAGCAAAATGCCGTTTCATCTTAGAATCCCTCCTTGTACATCTGGGCCACCGCGGCGGCGGCCTCGGCGTACTGCCGGGCCACGTCGGGAGGCGAGAGGATTTTGGCCTGGGTGCCGAAGTTCATCAGCCACCCGAAAAACACCGGGCTCACCTTCACCTCCAGGGAGGCGGTGAAGCTGCCGTCCCCCCGGTCGGTGAGGCGGGCGGCGTCCCCGAAGCGGTCGATGACCACGTCGGTGAGGCTGTTCTGGAACCGGATTTCCAGCCGGCGCAGGGGGCCGTTGTACATCCCGAAGGTCCGCTGGCTGTACCGGGCCAGGTTCAGCTCCTCCCCGCCGGCGGCCTCCCGGACCGGAAGGCCGGGGGCCTCGGTCACCCGGATCCGCTCCATCCGGTCCACCCGGAAGTTGGTGACGCCGTATTTGGGGTAGTGGCCGATGAGGTAGTAGTTCCCCTCCTCCCAGGCCAGGGCGTAGGGGCTCACCTGGTATTCCTTCCCCTGGTTCTGGGGGACCTTGTTCCGCCGCAGGTCGTATTTGAAGTAGCGGAAGGCGATCTGCCGCCCCTGGGCGATGGCGGTGTGGATGGCGTCCACGTTGAGGTAGATCCGCTCGTTGGAGGTTTTGCTCCGGTCAAAGACGTAGACCGACCGCCGCAGCTGCCGGGCCAGGTGGCGGCTGGTGAGGCCCTCCAGCTTTTTAATGAGCTCCTCGCTTTTGCGCCGGGTGATGAACCGGGAGGACTGGACCGCGTCCACCAGGAGCTTCAGCTCCGGCAGCTGGAAATCCCGTTCCCCCACAAAGTAGACGGTGCGGCCGTCCCGCCGGGAGGAGATGATGTCCATGCCGCAGTCCCGCAGCACGTCAAGGTCGGTGTAAAGGCTTTTCCGCTCGGCGGAAACCCCCTCCCGGGCCAGCGCCCCGATGATCTCCTCCAGGGTCAGGCCGTGGTCCTCGTCGGTTTCCCGCAGGAGCAGCCGCTCCAGCAGGGGCAGCTTCTGCTTCTGGATGGGCATGGCGGTCCCTCCCTTCCCGGCCTCAGACGGCCTCGATGTGGCTGCGGATCTGCTGGATCAGCATATCCAGGGCCACCAGGTTGCGCCCCCCTTCGGGGATGATGATGTCGGCGTATTTGCGGCTGGGCTGGACGTACTGCTCGTGCATGGGCTTGACGGTGGCCAGGTACTGGCCCACCACGCTTTCCAGGGTGCGGCCCCGCTCCTTGACGTCCCGGAGGATCCGCCGGAGGATCCGGGTGTCGGCGTCGGTGTCCACAAAGATTTTGATATCCATCTGCTCCCGCAGGGCCGGGTCGTGGAAGATGAGGATCCCCTCGGCGATGACCACCTTGGTGGGGCGGATCTCCTGGGTCCGGCCGGTGCGGTTATAAATGGAATAGTCGTAGACCGGGCAGAGGACCGGCCGCCCCGCCCGCAGCTCCCGGAGGTCCCGGACCATGAGGGGGGTGTCGAAGGCGTCGGGGTGGTCGTAATTGAGCTTCACCCGCTCCTCGTAGCTCAGGTCGTCCCGGCGCTTGTAGTAGCTGTCGTGGTAGATGACGCTGACGTCCTCCCCGAAGCGTTCCTTCAGCTTCCGGGTGATGGTGGTCTTGCCGCTGCCGGTGCCCCCGGCGATGCCGATGATCATGGTCCGGTCCATCCCTGTCACTCCTTTTCCCGCCGCCTCCGGCGGCCCTGTCACAACGCCCCCCGGGGGCTTGTCCGTCCTTTTGGTTCAGGCCAGGCGGCAGCCCAGGGCCTCCGCCAGGTCCGCCGCTCCCTCCAGGTCGATGAGGGCGTCCTTCAGGGTGAGCCCCCGGACGTCCACCCCCCGGAGCTTCGCCCCCCGCAGGTCCGCCCCGGTG
>CAJFUT010000027.1 GCA_904420255.1 uncultured Angelakisella sp.
CAAAATCTTCATCAGGAGCTTCTCCTTTCAAAATACCTTACAGGGCTTTTTCTATGTTACCGCCTTCGGCTGACGAAAGTCAACACCCCGGCTTCGGGGGTTCCGGTTCCGGGGAGCCCCATTGCCCTTTGCCTATGGATAGTAACGCTGGGGGCCCGGAAAATATTTCACCATTTTTGGTCAAAAATCTCTTGGGACGATTTTCTTCCCGGGGGAGAAAATCCCTCATCCGGGCAAAATATGCTTTACAGAACCCCGGGGGTATTGTAAAATAAATAAGATAGCATGAGTGCAATTTATGAGCCCGAACAAAGGATGGTTTTTTTATGACTCCACACTATCATCGGATCGTGCTGAAAATCAGCGGGGAAGCCCTGGCGGGCAAAAGCGGCTTTGGGATCGACTACGATACCGTGGTAAATATCTGCTCCAGCGTCAAGAAATGCGTCGACCTGGGGGTCCAGGTGGGCATCGTCGTGGGCGGCGGCAACTTCTGGCGGGGACGGTCCAGCGGCAAAATGGACCGCACCCGGGCCGACCACATGGGGATGCTGGCCACCGTCATCAATTCCCTGGCCCTGGCCGACGCCCTGGAAAGCCTGGGGGTGGTGGTCCGGGTCCAGACCGCCATCGCCATGCAGGCCATTGCCGAGCCCTACATCCGCAACCGGGCGGTGCGCCACCTGGAGAAGGGGAGGGTGGTCATCTTCGGCTGCGGCACCGGCAGCCCCTTCTTCTCCACCGACACCACGGCGGCCCTCCGGGCGGCGGAGGTGGACGCCGATATCATCTTCAAGGCCACCATGGTGGACGGGGTGTACGACAAGGACCCCCACCAGTACCCCGACGCCCAAAAATACGACGTCATTTCCTTCACTGATGTCCTCAATCAGAAGCTCAATGTGATGGATATGACCGCCGCTTCCCTCTGCCGGGACAACAAAATGCCCATCCTGGTCTTCAATCTCAGCGATCCCGAGAATATCTACCGCGCGGTGTGCGGTGAAAATATCGGTACAATTGTCAAGGAGGTTTAATCGTTATGAGCCCTGAACTGAAGGTCTATGAAGAAAAGATGAATAAAACCATCCATGTGATGACTTCCGAATTTGCCGCCATCCGGGCCGGCCGGGCCAACCCCGCGGTACTGGATAAGATAACGGTGGATTATTACGGGGTCCCCACCAAAATCACCCAGATGGCCTCCGTTTCGGTTTCCGAGGCCCGGGTGCTGGTGATCCAGCCCTACGACAAGAGTTCCCTCAAAAGCATCGAGAAGGCCATCCAGAGCTCCGATATCGGCATCAACCCCGCCAACGACGGCTCGGTGCTGCGCCTCACCTTCCCCCAGCTCACCGAGGAGCGCCGCAAGGAGATCGTCAAGCAGGTGAGCCGCCAGGCGGAGGAATCCAAGGTTGCCATCCGCTCCATCCGCCGGGACGCCAACGACCGCTTCAAGGCCATGAAAAAAAGCGGCGAGGCCACCGAGGACGACGTGAAGAGCCTGGAAACCCAGATGCAGAAGCTCACCGACAAGTTCATTGATGAGATCGATAAGCTGGCCGCCGCCAAGGAGAAGGAAATCCTGGCCATCTGAGGCGGCAGGGGAGGATTCATGAAGGAAACGCGAAAAACTCCCCCGGCCCGGGAGCTGCTCCCCAGGCACCTGGGCATCATCATGGACGGCAACGGCCGGTGGGCCAAGGCCAGGGCCCTGCCCCGGGAGGCGGGCCACCGGGCCGGCGCCAAGGTGGTGAGGGAGATTATCCGTTACTGCGCCCAGCTGGGAATCCCTTACCTGACGGTGTACGCCTTTTCCACCGAGAACTGGAAGCGCCCCCCCCATGAGGTGGAGGCCCTCCTGGAGCTGCTGCGGGGCTATCTTTCGGACGTGGAGCAGTACCAAAAGGAAAACGCCAGGCTGCGGGTGCTGGGGGAGCTTTCCCCCCTGCCCGGGGACCTTCAGGAGAGCATCCGCAGGGCGGAGGCGGAAAGCGCCGCCAACACCGGCATCACCGTCAACATCGCCCTGAACTACGGCGGACGGGACGAGATTGTCCACGGGGTCAGGAGCCTGGCCCGGGACTGCGCCCAGGGGAAGCTGGACCCGGAGTCCATCACCGAGGAGCTCCTTTCCTCCCGGCTCTATACCGCCGGCGAGCCCGACCCGGACTTTATCATCCGTCCCAGCGGGGAACTGCGGCTCAGCAATTTCCTTCTCTGGCAGTCGGCCTACGCGGAGCTTCTTTTTATGAATGTGCTCTGGCCGGATTTCACCCCGGAGCACTTGAACTATGCCCTTTACCAATACGCCCTGCGGGACCGCCGCTTCGGCGGCGTATAGCTGGGCTGCGCCCGGAAGGCCGCGGAGGCGCCTGAGTCCCCGGCCCCGGAATTCCATCCTTAAATGAAATGGCGGGATTCCATGAAAGAAAGAATAACGACGGCCGCTGTGGGACTCTCTGTTCTTGCTCTGGTTCTGGTTTTCTTTGATACCATTGTGGTGAATATCGCTGCGGCGGGAATCTGTATCCTGGCCCTGCTGGAGCTTTTCAAGGCGGCGGGTCTGATCCGATACCGCATTTTAACCGGCATATGCTGCCTTTTCTGCCTCCTGATCGTCTTTTCCCATCTGCCGGCGGTGTCCAATTTCTTTTCCTACCTGTGCTACCTGCTGGTGGCGGGTCTTTTTGTGGTGCTGCTGCGGCATCATGACGAGCTGAAGGTGGAGCAGGTGTCCTACGCTTTTCTGATGTCCCTCCTGCTGTCGGTTTCCTTCTACTGCCTGATCCTGATGAAGGAGCAGGGAGGGGCCCAGGTGGGGATGTTCTACCTGCTGCTGGTCTTCGGCAGCGCCTGGTGGTCCGACGGCGGCGCCTATTTTGTAGGTACCTTTTTCGGCAAGCACAAGCTCTGTCCCGGCATCAGCCCCAAGAAAACGGTGGAGGGCCTGGTGGGGGGCATTGTGACGGCCATTGTGGGAAATGTGCTGGTCTGCCTGGCCTTTCAGGAATTCTGCGCCGCGGCGGCCCCCCTGGGCTATCTCCGGAGCGCCGTTTCCATCGACATCCCGGCGGTAGCCCTGGTCACCCCCCTGGCCGCCCTCCTGGGGGTGCTGGGGGACCTGGCCGCCTCGGTGATCAAGCGGCAGCACGGCATCAAGGACTTCGGCCACATCATGCCGGGGCACGGCGGGGCCATGGACCGCTTTGACAGCGTCCTCTTTGTCAGCCCGCTTTTTTATTTCATTTTTAACATTTACCCCCTAATTTTGGCCATATAATAATCATATCCTAAGAAGGCGGCCCCGCGCCGGCATGGCCCCCACCGGCGGAACCCTTTTGGGGGAGAAACTACAGGAAAGCCGCCGGGTTCGAGGGATTTTCGGTTATTTTGGCCTGAAAAAAGGCAGATAAAATTCCACAGGTCCCAAGCGGGGGGCTCATAAAAAAGCTTTGGTTTTTCTGCGCCAGCAGAAAATCGCGAAGCGCCAGGAATCCAGAAAAAAGGGCCAGCTGCAAGGCGCCGGCCCGCAGCCATCCTTGGTGGATGGCAAGGGACGGCAACACCGCAGATG
>CAJFUT010000028.1 GCA_904420255.1 uncultured Angelakisella sp.
CATCTTTTCCGGTTGTCCCCGGAGGGGACGAGGAAAAGGGCTTTGAAAAAAATGGTATAATAGCCTCGCTGAGGCTATTATACCACACTTCTTGAGGTTCGTCCCGATTTTTGATAAAATACTAGGGTATCCTGCTGGAGATTGGACCCCGCCCGGAGGCGGGATGGAAGGAGCGGTATTTTGAAAATCGGCAATATCACCCTGGAGGGGGGCGCCGCCCTGGCCCCCATGGCGGGGGTGGCGGACCGGGCCTTCCGCCAGGTCTGCCGGGAATTCGGCGCCGTCTACACCGTGGGGGAGATGGTGAGCGCCAAAGGGCTCTCCCTGGGCAGCCGGAAATCCGCCCGGCTGCTGGAGCTGGGCCCCCTGGAGCGGCCGGCGGCGGTGCAGCTTTTCGGGGACGACCCGGAAACCATGGCCCGGGGGGTGGAGGCGGCCCTGGAGGCCGCCCCCGACGCCATCGACATCAATATGGGCTGCCCCGCCCCCAAAATCGCCAGGGGCCGCGCCGGGGCCGCCCTGATGCGGGAGCCGGAGCTGGCGGGGCGGATCATCCGGGCGGTGAAGGACCGCAGCCCGGTGCCGGTGACGGTGAAATTCCGCAAGGGCTGGGACGAGGACCATGTGAACGCCGTGGAATTCGCCAAAATGGCCGAGGCCAGCGGCGCCGACGCCATCGCCGTCCACGGCCGCACCCGGGCCCAGATGTACGCCCCCCCGGTGGACTGGGACATCATCCGCCAGGTGAAGGCGGCGGTGCGCATTCCGGTGATGGGCAACGGGGATGTGGACAGCCCCCAGGCCGCCAAGGCCCTGCTGGAGGCCACCGGCTGCGACCTGGTGATGGTGGGCCGGGGGGCCCTGGGCCGTCCCTGGCTTTTTGGGCAGATCCGGGCGTATCTCACCACCGGGGAGCTGCTGCCCGACCCTCCCATGGAGGAGCGGATGGCGGTGATGGTCCGCCAGGTGGAGCTGATGGCCTCCTATCAGGAGGAGCGCGCCGCTTTCCTGGAGGCCCGCAAGCACTGCGGCTGGTATATGACCGGCCTGCGGGGGGCGGCGGCCCTCCGCCGCCAGGCGGGGACCATCTCCTCCCTGGAGGACGTCCGGGCCCTGGCCCAGGCCGCCCTGGAGCTCTGGACCGCCCAGCAAAACAACTGCGAGGAGGCAAACCGCTTATGAAATGGAAACGCAACCTGGTTCTCATCTTTATGCTGCTGGCCGGGGTCATCGTGGGGTCCCTCATCGCCGGGGCCACCGCCGGCATCCCTTTCCTCTCCTGGCTCAGCTACGGGAACAGCGTGGGGCTCTCGGTGGATAACCCCATGGTGCTGGACCTGGCGGTGCTGCAATTGGCCTTCGGCTTCCAGTTCAGCATCAACGTGGCCCAGATCATCTGCGTCATCCTGGCCATCTGTATGTACAAGGGCCTGGTGAACAAACTATAAGGGAAGCCGCCCCCGGCGGAAAAAGGAAGGAACCATGATGAAACATACCAAAAAACTGCTGGCCCTGGCCCTGGCGGCCCTGCTGGCCCTCTCCCTGGCGGCCTGCCGGGAGGGCTCTGGCCAGAGCGGCTCCCAGAGCCAGGGAAGCGCCGCCTCCGGGGAGGCGGACTGGCCGGTCCGGGTCCGGGATGTGGACATCCTGGAGGCACCCCAGCGGGTCCTCTCCCTCTCCCCCGGCACCACCGAAATGCTCTTTGACATGGGCCTGGGCGGCCGTGTGGCCGGGGTGAGCGACTACTGCGACTACCCCGCCGGCGAGGTGCAGAAGCGCCAGCGGTGCGGCACCGTCCTCTCCATCAACACCAGCGCCGTCCAGCGGCAGGATTTCGACCTGGTGGTGGCCTCCGCACCCCTGGCGGAGCAGGACCTGATCTGGTTCCAGCAGCAGGACATCCCGGTGCTGGTGCTGGAGCGGGCCGGGAGCCTGGAGGAGCTGCGCCAGAATTACCTGGACCTGGCCCTGGCCCTCATGGGGAATCTCTCCGGCCGGAACCACGGGGAGGGCTACTGGGAGGAGCTGGAGGGGATGCTCCAGGAAGGGGCCGGCTATTCCGACGGCACCCACCCCCGGGCCATCCTCCTGCGCCAGATGGGCTACGGCATGGCCACCGGGGACACCTTTGAGGGGAGCCTCCTGGAGGAGCTGGGCTTTGTCAACGACGCCGCCGCCTACACCGATTGGCTCTATGACCGGGAGGACGTGGCGGACCTGGAGCCGGACGTCATCTTCGCCGGCCAGTCCATCTCCATCGACGAGATCAAGTCCAGCGCCATCTACCAACCGGTGGCGGCGGTGCTGAACGACAAGATCATGAACGTGGACCTCACCGTCTTTGAGCGCCAGAGCCCCCGGATGTTCCAGACCCTCCTGGAGATGGCAAAATTCGCCTACGGGGTGGAATGACCCCTTCCCAAGCATGAACCCATCGCCTCGGGGAACACTATGGCCGTGTTGACAAAGCCGCGCCCGAAAAAAGCGGGGAAAGGGCGGCTTCCCTGTCAACCGAGCCATAACACCCCGAGGTGATGTTTCGTTTATGGAAGAAAAAGCATCCATGCGCCCCCAGAAGCCCATGGAAAATCCCCTGGGCTCCTCCTACCCCGTCAACGTCCTGGCCCAGCTGGAGAGCAGCCCCGAAAGCCGGAAGCTCTTTGACGCCCTCCCCCGGGAGCTGCAGCTGGACATCCTCCAGCACAATACCATGACGCCGGAAGCCCTCCTCCATTTCCTCAACTCCCATCAGCCCCGCCCCACCCCCGCCACCGCGCTGCTGGGGGAGGACGAAAACAGCCAGGTCTATTTCCGCACCGCCTCCGACGAGGTGAAGCGGAAGGTCTGGCATGAGAAGTTCGCGAAAGGGGGTGAGCGGTGATGTACAGCTTCAACAATCGGGAGATGGACGAATATTTCCAGGGGCTTTCCCCCCTGATTCAGCACTCCATCATCATGTGCGACGTCAAGCCCCAGACCCTGGACGAGCTGCGGAGCCTTGCCGAAAATATGGCCTCCCGCCAGGACCCCTCCGGGAAATAACGGATACGGCGGTTTCTTATATCGCCCCCCTTTTCGCCGCGTCGGGCAAGGAAGCTCCGCCCGCCGCCCGGCCTTCGGGGGGCTTTTTCTGTTTTTGCACCCTTTCCGCTGTTCTGCATAGGATAAGGTACCTTCCGTGAACAAGGGGCCGCGCGCCCGGACGTATCGGCCTTTGTCCACCGGAGGCGCCAAAGCCATGACAGAAAGGGGCGTTTTTCATGAACCGTCGGCCTTGCTATAATTCCTGCTGCCCTCCCGGCCCTCCCGGACCCCCGGGACCCAGCGGCCCTCCGGGGAAGATGGGGCCTCCCGGCCCCCGAGGGGTTCCCGGCCCTCAGGGGCCCAGGGGGCTTCCCGGCCTGCCGGGGCAGCCGGGGCCTCAGGGTCCGGCAGGCCCTCAGGGCGAACTGGGGCCCCAGGGCCCTGTGGGATTGATGGGGCCCATGGGTCCCGCCGGCCCCAGGGGGAACCCGGGGGAAGCCGGTCCCCAGGGCATCCAGGGGGAGCCGGGGCCAGCGGGCCCTCAAGGCGAGCCGGGACCTCAGGGTCCCCAGGGCGAGCCCGGACCGGAAGGTCCTCCCGGTCCCCAGGGCGTCCAGGGTGAGCCGGGACCCGCAGGTCCTCAAGGCGAGCCGGGGCCCCAGGGGCCCCAGGGTGAACCCGGGCCACAAGGCCCTCCCGGGCCGTCGGGGGGCGAGGCGAGCCGGTCCTTCGGCCTGTTTTATCAGGAGGGGAGCCTGACCGTCCCGGCCCCGGGCGGAGCCCTGGCCCTGGAGCAGACTGCCGCCGCGTCCTCCCAGATCTACTGGCTGGACGGCGCCGTCCGGCTGACCGCCTCAGGGGTGTACCGCCTGCAGTATCTGGTGAATTTCCCGGTGGCCGCCCGGGTGAACACCGTCCTGAGCCTCCGCCTGGAGGACGGCGGCGTCCTGCCCGCCTCCTCCTGCCATGTGGATAAGGAGAACGGCGGCCAGCCCTTCACCGCCGCGGGCCAGGCCATCCTGAAATTTGCCGGGGAGGCGGCCGTCACCCTTGTTTCCTCCAGGGCCTTTTCCATTTCCGGCGCCGCCGCCGGGGACACCCTGGCAAGCCTCCTGGTGGAACGGATTCTCTGATTTTCGCTGCCCCAAGCCTTCTCTGCCGGCCGGCGGGGCCTGTCACACACCGGGCTCCGCCGGTTCTCTTTTCCTCGCCTCCAGCGCCGCCTTGACAACATTTTAGCCAGACAGTATACTTAAATCTGGAAAAATTCAGCAAAATGCGGGCTGGCAGCGGGCAACGCGGCCGCATCCCTTGGCGCGGCTCTGCCGGCAGCACAAGTATGATTTGGGGTAGAAAATGAAAGAGCATGGAAAAAAGCCGGGGCTGCTCTATCAGGACGTCCTGGAAAAAATCAGGCAGATGGTGCTGGACGGCACCTACAAGCCCGGGGACCGGCTGCCGTCGGAGCGGGACATGGCGGAGCTGTTCGGGGTGAGCCGCGTTCCCGTCCGGGAGGCCATCAAAATCCTGGAATACACCGGGATGCTGGAGATCGTGCCGGGGGACGGGGTGTACCTGGCGTCCGCCTGCCCCGTCTCCATCCTGCCGGACGGCCAGAGCCGCTTTTCCTTCAAAATCACCGCCGGCCTCCTGGCCGACCTTTTTGAGATGCGGTGCATCCTGGAATCCTCCGCCTGCTACTACGCCGCCCAGCGGCGCACCGGGGAGGATATCCGGAAGCTCCAGGGCATCATCGAGGAAACCAAGCGGAAAAAGAGCGGCATCAGCTCCGCCAGCGAGGCGGAGAACGAGGGAGCTTATCAGGAGCTGCGGGCCATCTCCCACCAGTTCCATACCGCTATTATTGAGGCGGCCCACAACGCCGTCCTCAACTCCATCTACAAAAGCCTCTATGACGTTCTGGATGTTTCCAAATCCCTCACCATTTCCCAGGCGGATTACACCTTCAACGGCATCATCGCCCACGAATTCCTGCTCCAGAAAATCATCAGCCAGGACGCCGACGGCGCCCGCACCGTCATGCTGCAGCACCTGGACGACGCCCGGCAGAAGATGCTCCACACCCTCCAGGGGGAGATGGATGGGGAAGCCGGCGGGAGCGAGAAAGAAGCGGAAGCCTGAGCCCGGGAGCCGGGCGAGGCCCGCTTCTTTTTTGTTTTATTCGGTATACCAATTTTGTTTTGTTTGATCCCCGTTTCCAGCAAATTATCAATCAAATGGCATCATGATTCCCTTTTCAGCGGTTTTTGTTGGTTTAACGCTGCCCTGGTATGAGGCCGTTTCCCTGGCCGGCGGCAGGATGCCTTTCCCGCAGCAGGCGGGGGCTCCTTTCGGCCCGCCCTTTATAATTCTTGCACTTATCAATAAGTAAATTGTTTTAATTGATTTTAGAAATAGTTAAACTGTCCAAAAACGCTTTTAAAAAATTGTACTGTCGGGCAGTTGAAAAAGGGTAAAAATTGGTATACCATAAAGGCGTACCCCCCTCGCAATCCTACCCGCAAACCCCCTCACCGTCCCCCGGGCCGCCAGGCAGCCGCCATCAAATCAATCAGGAGGACCGCGCCTTGGAAACCAAAGAACTGTCCAAATTTGTCGCCGAAACCACCTATGAGGCCCTGGACCTCAAGACCATCGGCCTCGCCAAAATGTGCGTCCTGGATTTTATGGGGGCTGCCCTGGCGGGCTCCCGGGAGGAGTCCTCCCGGCTGCTCCGGGAGGTGGTCCTCTCCGACACCGGGGAAGGGGAGGCGGTGGTGCTGGACGGCAGCTTCCGTCGGGTGAGCCCCGCCGCCGCTGCTGCCGTCAATGGTGCCTTTGGCCACGCCCAGGATTTTGACGACCTGCACAACAGTTCCATCGTCCATCCCGGGGTTATTACCATTCCCACCGCCCTGGCCCTGGGGCAGCAGCTCCATCTGGGAGGACCTCAGGTACTGCTGGCGGTGGTGTTAGGCTACGACGTGGCTGCCCGCATCGGGGAAACCATCAACCCAGAGGCCTACCATTTCTGGCATACCACCGCTGTAGCCGGGCCTTTTTCCTCCACCGCCGTTGCCGCCAAGCTGCTGGGGCTGGATGGGGAGCAGACCGCCCAGGCCCTGGGCAGCGCCGGCACCCAGGCGGGAGGGCTGTGGGCCTTCCTGGCCCAGGGAGCCATGAGCAAATCCCTCCATGCGGCAAACGCCAACCTCTGCGGCATCCGTTCGGCGCGGCTGGCCCAGGCGGGCTTCACCGGCTCCACCGAGATCATCGAAAGCCCCCGGGGCTTCGCCCACGCCCTTTCCCCCAACCCCCACCTGGAGGCTGTCACCGCCGGCCTGGGCAAACCCTTCAAAATCCAAAGCAATTCCTTCAAGCCCTATGCCTGCTGCCGCCACACCCACTCCGCCTGTTACGGCGTCTACGCCATGGGGCAGAAATACGGCATCCGACCGGAGGAGGTGGAGAGCATCGAGGATGACACCTATTCCGCCGCCCTGAACATCACCGACAACCCCCATCCTGCCAACCCTTACGCTGCCAAGTTCAGCCTCCAGTACTGCATCGCCGCCGCCCTGCTTTTCCCCAGCCTTCACGAAAGCGCCTTTTCCTGGGACAAGCTGGAGGACCCCCGGATTCAGGAACTGATGGGGAAGGTTCAGGTTCATCTGTCGGAGGAGATTGAGGCGGACCACGCCGCCGATTCCAACCGCTGGGGTCACCGGCTCCGCTTCACCATGAAGGACGGGCGGGTGCTGGAGGAGCGGTTCGATTACCCCTTTGGAGACTTCAACAATCCCTTCTCCTGGGAGGACACGGAGCGGAAATACCTGCTTCTGGCGGAGCCGGTCCTGGGGCCGGAGCGAGCAAAAACCCTGGCACTGCGGGTCCGCAGCCTAGAATCCATCACCGATCTGAACCAACTGTTTTTATTTTAAAGGAGGACGCCATGGAACAAGCCATCCTGCAAGAAGGGGTCCGCCGCCTGGTACAGAACGCCGTCAGCACCATTTCTGACGATGCCAGGCTGCTGTTGCGGCAGGCCCTGGACCGGGAAACCAACCTCACCGCTCAAAGTATGCTTTCCTCCATGCTGGAGAACGTGGACATCGCCAGGGCGGAGGGGAAGGCAGTCTGTCAATCCCCCGGCTATCCCACCACCTACGCCTTTTTCGGGGAGGACACCTTCCCCGCCGGGCTGGAGAAGCTGCTGGGGGCGGAGTTGGTGGCCGCCACCAAGGCGGGCTACCTACGGCCCAGCATCGTCCACCCCCTGACCCGGAAAAACTCCGGGGACAACACCGGCATCGGGATGCCCAACATCGAGTACATCCCCGTCCCGGGCCAGCAGTTCGTGGACCTTTACATCAGCTTCAAGGGCTGCGGCGCCGAGCTGGGCAACGCCATAGAAATCTTCACCCCCGCCAGACTGGGGAAGGACCTTGCCGGCCTCAGGCGGTTCGTGCTGGAAACAGCGGTGAAGGCCGGCGGGAAGCCCTGCCCTCCCTTCGCCATCGGCATCGGCATCGGCGGCCAGATGGACGTCTGCGCCCGCCTGAGCCGCCGAGCGGTGAGCACCCGGCGGTGGGACGACCACAACCCGGACCCCCAGCTGGACGCCCTGGAGCAGGAGCTCCGGGACCAGATCAACAGCCTGAAGCTGGGAGCGGCGGGTACCGGCGGGGACACCATCGCCCTGGGGGTCAAGATCGCCATTGCCGCCACCCACACCGCCATCGCCCCGGTGGCTGTTAATTTCCACTGCTGGGTAGCCCGCCGCAGCGGCCTGCGGATCTATCCGGACGGGCGGATGGAAAAGCTGCTTTGAGTGCCGGAGGTGAAAGAAATGGATCATAAAATTCTGCAAATTCCCCTGAAGGAGGAGGAAATCCGCGCCTTGGATGTGGGCGACGTGGTTTACCTTTCCGGCACCATCTACACCGCCAGGGATATGGCCCACCTGCGGCTGCGGGAACTGGCGGAAGGGGGCAGCCCCGTCCCCTTCGCCCTGGAGGGGGGCGCCATCTTCCACGCTGGCCCTGTCGCGCTCCGCGGGGAGGACGGCAGCTGGCGCCTCAGCGTCATCGGCCCCACCACCAGCATCCGCATGGAGCCCCACGCCGATTTTGTGGGGCGGCTGGGGGTCCGGGCGGTGATCGGCAAGGGGGGCATGGGCCCCGATACCCTGGCGGCCTGCCAAAAATACGGCTATGTCTACCTCCAGGCCGCCCCGGGCTGCGCCGCCCTGCTGGCCAGGGGGATCCGCTCCATCAAAAGCGTCACCTGGCTGGACATGGGGATGCCCGAGGCCGTCTGGGAGTTGGAGGCGGAATGCTTCGGCCCCCTGGTGGTGGGGATGGACTCCAAGGGGAACAGCCTCTACGCTAACATCCGGGCAAAGGCCCTGGAAAGGATAGACACCCTGTACCCTCTGGCCTTATAATCAAAAGCAGCAGGAGGTTCTCTCCTGGGTAGAACGGGCGGCCATCCCGGCCGCGGCGCTGTAAAAACAAGACAGGGGGTTATTTGAAATGGGATATCGCATCGAGCGGGACTCCATGGGGGAAATGCAGGTACCCGACGACAAGTACTGGGGTGCCCAGACCCAGCGAAGCCATGAAAACTTCAAAATCGGGGTGGAAACCATGCCCCGGGAGATCATCCGGGCCTTCGCCATCCTGAAAAAGGCGGCGGCCATGGCCAACAACCGCCTGGGCAGGCTGGATGACGAGCGGCTGGGAATCATCTCCCAGGTCTGCGATGAGATCCTGGCGGGAAAGCTGGACCAGCATTTCCCCCTGGTGGTGTGGCAGACCGGCAGCGGCACCCAGTCCAACATGAACGCCAACGAGGTCATCGCGGGCCGGGGAAACGAGCTGGCCGGGAAGAAGCTCCTCCACCCCAACGACCACGTCAATATGTCCCAAAGCTCCAACGACACCTTCCCCACCGCCATGCACATCGCTGCGGTGGTGGAGATCGAGGACAGGCTCTTCCCCGCCATCGACGCCATGGTTTCCGAGCTGCGGCGGCTGGAGGAGGAGAACCAGGGCATTGTCAAGAGCGGGCGCACCCATCTCCAGGACGCGGTGCCCATCGCCTTTTCCCAGGAGATCAGCGGCTGGCGCTCCATGCTGGAAAAGGACCGCCGGATGCTGGAAAAATCCCTCGAGGAGCTGCGGGAGCTGGCCCTGGGGGGTACCGCCGTGGGCACCGGCCTCAATGCCCCCAAGGGCTTCGATACGGCGGTGGCCGAGGCGGTCAGCCAGCTGACGGGGAAGGACTTCGTCACCGCCCCCAATAAATTCCACGCCCTCACCTCCAAGGACGAGTTGGTCTTCGCCCACGGCGCCCTCAAGGCCCTGGCGGCGGACCTGATGAAGATCGCCAACGACGTCCGGTGGCTGGCCAGCGGCCCCCGCTGCGGCCTGGGTGAAATCCACATCCCGGAAAACGAGCCCGGCTCCTCCATCATGCCCGGCAAGGTGAACCCCACCCAGTGCGAGGCGGTCACCATGGTGGCGGTCCAGGTGATGGGCAACGATGTGGCGGTGGGCCTGGCCGCCAGCCAGGGGAATTTCGAGCTGAACGTCTTCATGCCGGTGTGCATCTACAACTTTCTCCAATCGGTGCGGCTGCTGACCGACGTCATCCATTCCTTCCGCGCCAACTGCGTGGCGGGGATCACCGCCAACCGGGAGAAGATGCGCCACAACCTGTACAACTCCCTGATGCTGGTGACCGCTCTGAACCCCTACATCGGCTACGACAACGCCGCCAAAACCGCCAAAAAGGCCTACGCTGAAAACATCTCCCTCCGGGAGGCCTGCATCGCCCTGGGCTTTCTGACCCCGGAAAAGTTCGACGAGGTCTTCCACCCCGAGGAGATGGTGTGAGGCGGCTGTTCAGAAAAACTAAATGGGTTAAGCTTATCTCCTATCCGCATTTTTCCCATTTTGGGGATACTGCTCAGAGAAGGCATACCAAGCGAAAGATACAGGCCGCCGCTTAAGCGGTGGCCTGTATCTTTGCCTTTGTGTTCTTTCTTACTGCTCAATATTGAATAGTGATATTGCTTTAACTCGTTTCCTCAACTGGCAGGAAATTTACCTGTATTATTTATTACTTTAATTCTCCAATCCAAAGAAAGACTTTCTTTCAAGCGGCATTCTCGACCACTTATCCTTTTTGAAACTCTTTTTGCACTCGATCCAACGCAAGACAAAGAGTTGCCGATGGGCATCCAATATTCATCCGCACAAAACCCTCGCCTTCTGCACCGAAATCTGTTCCGCTTTGCACACCCACTTGTGCGCCAAAGACAAATCGCTCCATCAGTTTGTCTTGAGCGAGTTCCAGTTTCCTGCAGTCAAGCCACATAAGAAAAGTCCCTTGCCCCTGTATCCAGCGGATAGAGGGGATTTGCTGCAGCCTTTGGCGGAGAATATCCCGGTTTCGGTCCAGGTATTCCACTACCTGATCGGCATAGTAATCGCATTCCTCATAGGCAACGCACAAACCCAGCGTACCAAAAATGGTTTCTCCCACCGCCTTGTTGCTGAGGATCACCTGGTGGATTTCTTCCTTCATCCGAGGGTTTTTGCAGATCATGGCGGCTGTGCGCAGCCCAGGCAGGTTAAACGTCTTACTGGGATTGATAAAGGTGGCTGTGATCTGGGCCAACTCCGGGGAAAGGCCGGCGAATGGCAGGTGCCTATATCCTTTGAATACAAGATCACAATGGATTTCGTCGCTAAGTACCGTCACATGGTGCCGGAGGCATATCTCTCCCAGCCGTGTCAGCTCCTCCTTTGTCAGCACCCGGCCCGTAGGGTTGTGAGGGTTGCACAGAATAAAAGCTTTTGTACGGGGCTGCCGGCACAACTCCTCGAAGCCCTCAAAATCGATGCGATACCCCCCGTCATCCAGGATAAGCGGATTGGGAGCCAGGCGCCTTCCGTTGTTTTCGATGGCTGCCCGAAAGGGGGGATAGGAAGGAGTTTGCAGAATCACCCGATCGCCTGGCCGGGTAAGGGCGCGGAGGGCGCAGATAATCCCGCCGATTACCCCGGGGACATACTCCACCTCGCTTTCTTCCACAAAAAAACCAAAGCGCCGCTCCTCCCATCCTTTTACCGCCCCGCGGAGCCGTTGGCTCACTGGAGTATAGCCAAACACGCCTTCCCTGGCCCTCTTTACCAGCGCCTCCACCACTGGCTCGGGGGCGCGGAAGTCGGTTTCCGCAATCCACATGGGAATGACACCGGAAGGATAATATTCCGTGCTGTATTTTTTGGAATCCTCTTTCTGCAGGTCCAAAATCTGATCAAAATCGTGGATTCTCATCTTTCCGCCCTCTCTCACCGGTCTTCTGGCCCCACCGGAGTCCACTGTGTCCCTACAAACACAAATCGTTCACCTGTGTGAATGACAGGGTGTTTCCTTGCTGCGATGACATACAAGTCTTCCGCCGCTCGGTAGGTTTCCAACTCTCCTCCGAAGAAATGGGTTTGGGCAATTACATCCCCCTTTTTTACATAATCGCCAGGGGAAAGGATTCGTTCTCTCAAAAAGCCTCCCTTGTCCGCCCGGAGGAACTTCCGTTTCGTGATGAGAATCTGAGGCGGCGGTGGGGCTATTTCCTTTTCCAGCATTCCCAGTTTGGCCATAACATTCTGGATCCCTTGCTTCGCTGTTTCAATAGACGGTCTCTCGATGGATGAACCGCATCCCATTTCAGCCATGAAACAAGGGATCCCTTCCTTCATGCACATAATGTCCAGCGCTCCGCTGGTGACTCCGGGAAGTTCTCCCGATGCGGTGGAAAGATCGACGGAGCAGTTGGCCTCCACGCCGAAGGTCAGGGCCAAGGTTCTGGAAGCTCTCCAGATTTCCTCCCCAACCCCTGGAACAATTTTAGAAACAGTGTAAGGCTTTGCCAGATGCCGGGGAGCCAAGGTGTGGAAGCTGAGAACTGCGTTGGCTTTTTGTCGTATTTCATCAAAGAGGATTTTTGCAATTCTCTGAGTCCAGGTCCCACTTTCACTTCCGGGGAATGCTGTATCCATATCCAGATAATCGATCACCGAAATCTTATTGCGATCTGAAAGCGCCAAAGGATTGGCTATGGGGGTGGCGATCACAGTTCCACGGACCTGACTTGGAGACAACTCCCTTAGGAATTCCCAGGTTGCGATGGAACCGTTGAGTTCTTCACCATGCACCTCACCATTGATCCAAAAAACCGGTCCCTCCTGGGCTCCCCGCAATACAATCACCGGCAAACAAATAGCGGCTGTATTGGCGTAGCTGCCTGCTTCCACTGAAAAATAGCTTTTGCTTTCTTCTGGGATTTCTCGGTCAAATACACGCATCACTTATCCTCCTTTTTGCAGAAGCCCGGCCCCCTCTTTGCTGTGGACCGGGCTTTCTTCTTATGGCTGCTTTATCATTCCAAGATACCCGCCTCGCGGTAATACTTTTCTGCGCCGGGGTGCAGGGGGATGGTCTGAAGCTCTAAGGCGTTGTCCAGGTTCCACAGCGGAGCTCTGGAGTGGAAATTCCCCAACTCACTGTTGTGATCCACAATGGTTTTGATGGTGTTGTAGACAATCTCTTCATCCAAATCGGCTCGGGCAATCATAACCGTCCGCGTTGCCAGCGCTCGCACATTTCTTTCCATGCCCTCATAATAATCCGAATCGATTTCGGAAATGTAATAAAAATCGCTTTCCTCACAAATTTTATTGGCCGCTTCCTCACTGATTTCCAAGAAACGGATTCCGGTGGTCAGGGCAAGGTCCGCAATGTTGCTGCTGGGGAAGTCGGAAATATAGCAGCCCACATCGATGTTTCCATCTGCCAGGGCGGTACACATATCCCCCAGGGCCATTGACGTACTGCTAGCCAGGGTTCCTTCCAATCCGTAAGCGCTCATAATCATATTCAGGTGTTCCGACATAAAGCCTTTACCTACACCTGCTCTTTTTCCTACCAGGTCTTCAAAAGAGTAGATATCAGAATCTGCACGGACAAACACATGGATGTGAGGAGAATAGCCGGACATAACGTGAAGTACCTGCCCTTCTTCGTTTCCCTCAAAATCTCCCTGGGCATAATAGGCGTCATAGGCGATATCCGCCGTCACAAGACCAAAATCTACATTCCCTGCATAGAGGTTGTTAACATTTTCGTTGGAGCCGGTGGAAATTTCTACCGCAACGGTGTAGTTTGGATGGTCTTCCTCCATTAAGCTGGCAATGCCGCTGAATGTGCTGTAGTGAATGGCGCCGCTGGGGCCGGAACCGATGCGAATGGTTACACTTTCTTCGCCTGTCCCACCCGATGTGGTTCCTCCCTCGCCGCCGGTTCCACAGGCTGCTGTGATAAGAAGCAAACATACCACCAGCAAAAGTGCCAATCTCTTTTTCATGTTCTTTTCTCCTTCCATTATTACTCTTTTTACTTGTTTTAAAAGCGCTCCCTGCGCTTATCGTTCCTTACACGTTGGCGGTGGTTTTTTGATCCCGAAGCCGGTGATAGAAGAAAAGCAACATTAGCACCACCAAACCCATCATATCGGTGACGATACCGGGAATAAGAAGGCCAAGTGCCGCAGCAATAAGAAATCCTTGTTCCCAAATCGTAATACGCCACTTCCAAAAGAACTTTTCCACGGAGCAGGAGAGGCAGAAAACGCCAATGAGGGCGCTGACCGCTGCCATCAGAACCTCATACCAAGCCCCGATTCCCAGCAGTTCTTCCGAGAAGACCCAAATAAAGGGAAGGATAAAACCAGAAATGGAAAGGCAGAAAGCCTTGAAGCCAGTTTGCGTTGGATTGGCCCCTGCCAATCCGGCAGCCGCATAGGCAGAAAGGGCAACGGGAGGAGTAACCGAAGAAATGATGCCGAAATACAGGATGAAAAGGTGGGCCGCCAGCGGCGAAACTCCCATATCAGTGAGTGCCGGGGCCACCAAAACGGCCAGTACAAGATAAGCCGCTGTGGTAGGCAGACCCATTCCTAGGATCAGGGAAACGATCATGGTCAGGAACAACAGCAACAACATATTGTCCCCCGCAAAATTTACCAGCCCGGCGGAAATGCGGTTTCCAAGCCCCGATCCCATAATAACGCCTGTAATGATGCCTACGGCAGCGCATGCTACCGCCACCGGGACAGTGCTTTTGGCTGTGGAAAGAAAAATGCCTTTAATTTTCTCTTTCGTCAGCCGGGTTTCCCTGTTCAGCATCACCATTGCGATCGTGACAATATTGGTATACAGCCCAGCTCGAGTGATGGTAATATTGGTAAAGCTTAAAATGCAAATCAGGAATACAAGGGGGATAAATAGATACACTTTTTTTAACATTTCTTTTGCATTGGGCAAGGCTTCATTGCTTTTCCCAATGCCATTCTTTACGGAATAGATGTCCACTGTCATAAAAATCCCGGCATAAAAGAGAAGCGCCGGAATAAACGCTGCGGCGGCAAGCCGCACATAAGGGATCCCCAGCATATCAGCTACGAGGAATGCCGTGGTTCCCATAATGGGAGGCATAATCTGCCCGCCAGTGGAAGCTGCAGCCTCTACCGCTCCGGCAAAGTCGTCTTTGAAGCCGCACCTTTTCATCATAGGAATGGTAAAAGTTCCGGTGGCTACCACGTTGGCGATTGAGCTTCCGCTGATGGATCCAAACAGGCAGCTTGCCACAACCGCCACCTTGGCTGGACCGCCCCGGACCTTTCCAAATACGCTCATTGCAAGCTTTGTAAAGTAGTCCCCCACGCCGGATTCCTGGAGGATTGCCCCCAATATAATGAAGTGAACGATATACCATGCGGAGGAATACAGTGCCGTACCAAAAATACCATCGGTGCTGATATAGGTGAGGTTGATAAATTTTTCGTAAGTAAAGCCACTATGGTGAAAAAATCCTGGCAGATATTTACCCCAAAAACCATATACAATAAAGCAAAGGATGACCACTACCAAGGATTTTCCCACCACTTTCCCTGTAGCCACTAACAGGGCGATGATAAGAATAGTACCAAGTACCATGTCCATGGGAAGAATAATGCCCAAGCGTGTCTGTAAGTCATCCCATATAATGATAAGATAGGAGAGACTTATTACGCTTCCTATCATTAAAATAATATCAATTCCCCGGAAAATCGCCTTACGACCAGGTTTTATTGAATCGGATAAAAAGAGAAAGATTAATAACAGACCTAAATGAACTGGCCGTTGGCCATCCCGAGGCAAAGCTCCAAAATATGCGGTATAAAAATGAAACACCAGAAAGACAATGGAGGTAACTAGAATCATTTTTTGTACAAACTTTTCTGTTCTCATGTGCACACTCCTTTATCTGCCTCATGTGGAATACCATTGTTGGCATTTCTTTCCATTTTTTGCTTATTTTACATAAATTATAATAATTTGCCTCCTTTATTTTGTAATAAACAGCACTATCTCGTGATGCCGTTTACATAATTGGTATACCACATTTTTGATTCTACCATGCTCCTCTCCTGTTGTAAAGCTTAGAAATACTTTTTCTATATAAATATGAATTTCTGTTCTTGCTTTTTGGTTGTTTTGCCACTGAATTTTCACGTCCTGTATAGTATCACATACTAGGTGTACCGACTTGTAAAACATTGTGGAAAAATTTCAAAACACCGTAGTAAAGTAAATCTTTGATCTTTGGATTTATCATTCTGCGAGGATGTCAGCTTGGCCAACCTGGACCTCTCCTCCGGACCAGGGAGATCGTGAGGTGAAGCTACTGTCAGGCCAAAATTCTCCAGCTCGTGGCTTCCTATCAGGATGTGACCGCTGTCAGGAACCCAGACGCTTCAGTGTGTCCACCTTTTAAGGCATGATTGTCAATACCCCTTCCAGGATTATGGGCACCCAGACTGCAAAAAATTATCATCATGGGCCAGATGAAGGCCCTGAAGATCTTAATTCAGGAAGGGTTCCTCCCGGACTTTGACATCCACCGCACCTGAGGCTATAATGAAAAGTAAGTATCACCGCCGCCCCCGGCTTCCTTTACAGTTGTTCTTCCCAGTATTGATGGGTGCTCAGCCGGGGGTACGCCGGATTATTTCTGTAAAACAGCCAGATTCGGGGAGGATCCGCCTCCCCGGCAGGCTTGAAAGGAAGGATTATAACCATGAAAAAGCAAATCAGCACCGACAAAGCCCCCGCCGCCATCGGCCCCTATTCCCAGGGCACAGCCAGCAGCGAGCTGGTCTTTGTGTCCGGCCAGCTCCCTGTGGACCCCGCCACCGGCATTATGCCCGACAGCGTGGAGGAGCAGACCAGGCAGTCCCTGACCAATGTCAAGAGCATCCTGGAAAGCGCCGGCTCCGGCCTGGATAAGGTCCTAAAAACCACCGTTTTCCTCAAGCACATTGAAGACTTCGCCGCCATGAACAAGGTGTATGAATCCATGTTCGCCGGCACCGTCTTCCCCGCCCGCTCCGCCATCGAGGTGGGCGCCCTGCCCAAGGACGCCCTGGTGGAGGTGGAGGCCATCGCCACCCTGTAAGGGCCTTACCCACGCTGAAAAGGAGAGGGACGCCCCCGGGCGTTTCCCCTCCTTTTTTGATGACGGGGCAGATGCCTGGCGCCTGATCTATAGTCATGGGCCAATTGGATAGATTTCCTACCACACGCAGAGCGAGCGCAGCGGGTGGATCACCCAACCCAGCGGCCCACCAAAAAAGCACCCTCCAGGGTGCTTTTTCTTTGGTGCGGCCAAACTGCTTCCACCTTCTTGGACACGGGCGAAAACCCCGGACAAAGCAAAAGCCTGGAACGCGAAACGGCTCCAGGCCCTGCCTGGTGGCATCGGCGGTCAGTTAAGATTTGTTTTGGACGCGTGCAAAAATTTTTGGACAAAGCAAAAACCTGGAGCGCGAAACGGCTCCAGGCCCCTGCCTGGTGGCATCGGCGGTTAGTTTAGATTTGTTTTGGACGCGTGCAAAAATTTTTGGACAAAGCAAAAACCTGGAGCGCGAAATGGCTCCAGGCCCCTGCCTGGTGGCATCGGCGGTCAATTTCCATCGCAAACACCCGCAAAAGGGTGGTAGCGACAGCGAGCCGTCGCGAGGGCGCTTGCAACCGAGCAGACGAGCCGAGCGTGCCCTTTTGCGGAAAAGGAGGAGCAAGGGAGCGGGCGGATGGCTTCTTTCTTGCCGAAGGCAAAAAAGAAACGGTCGCAAAGCGGACTTTGCGACCACGTGGGAGGCACAGTTTCGATCTGTTTTGGACGCGGGTAAAAAGCTTAGGCAAAGGAAAAAGGCCCGGAGCGCGAAATGGCTCCAGGCCCTTGCCTGGTGGTGGAAACGCACGGGCTCGAACCGTGGACCTCCTGCGTGTGAAGCAGGCGCTCTGACCAGCTGAGCTACGCTTCCATTTTGGGCTGCTCGATTATTATACTATAAAACCCTCCAGGTTGCAAGTCTAAATTTTATTTTTTCTCCAAAAAGGGGCACTTTGCCGGGGACCCCGGAATAGTATGGGGGGAAACCAAGAAAGGAGCGAGCCCGATGGAACAACAATACTACCCCTTCCGGCTGGAACCCCTGAACTACCGCTTCAATGACCTGGAGCCCTACCTGGACCTTCAAACCGTCCTGCTCCATCACGGGAACCACCAGCAGCATTATGTGGATGAACTGAACGCGGCCATGGAGTTCTGGCCTCTCTACCAGGAATGGAGCCTGGTCCAGCTGCTGCGCAACCCCAGCCAGCTCCCCCTGAAGCTTCAGATCCAGGTGCGCCAGGACGGGGGTGGCGTCTTTAACCATCAGTTCTACTTTGATTCCATGGAACCGGCGTCGGGCCAGCAGCCCAGCCCCGCCCTGGAGAACCTGATCCGCCGCAATTTCGGCACCATGGATTCCTTCCGCCAGCAGTTTATGGACGCCGCAGGCCGGGTCTTCGGCTCCGGCTGGGTGTGGCTGGTGGCGGACCCTCAGGGGCGGCTGCGCATCATCACCACAAAGGAGCAGGAAACCCCGCTGGCCATGAACCTGACCCCTCTCCTCAACGCCGACCTGTGGGAGCACGCCTACTACCTCCAGTACAAAAACCACCGGGCCCGCTACCTGGATTCCTGGTGGAACCTGATCAACTGGGCCCAGGTGGAGCGGCGGTACAACGACCGGGTCCGCCTGTGACGGCGCCCAAAAAGCCCCCGGAGGGCGTGCTCCCGGGGGCTTTTTCTTACTGTGTCAATCCTTCAGGGCCGCCAGGAATTCCTCCCGGGTGACCCGCCTGGCCCCCTCCCGCTGGACGTCGGTGAGGTCATCCAGGAGATGGTCCTCCCCCACCTCCCGCCGGAGGATTTCCAGAATCCGGGGGCGGCAGAAATTCCCCTGGCAGAAGCCCATGGAGGCCCGGGTCCGCCGCTTCACCCCGTCCACCGTGACCACCGGGATGCCCCGGTGGATGGCGTCCACAATCTCCCGCTCCCGCACCTGCTCGCACCGGCAGACCATCCGCTCTGGGGAGGGGGGCAGCTGGGCCAGGGCCATGGCCTCCTTCATGGGCAGGAATTCCTTGTCCCGGCGGATCACCGGCTCCCGGAAGGGGTCGTAGTCCGGCTTCTCCTCCAGAGGGAGCCCCTGGGCGGCCAGCTCCTCCGCCAGGAGGTCGGCGATGGCGGGGGAGGAGGTGAGCCCCGGGGACTGGATCCCCGCGGCGTTGAGGAAGCCTGGGGTCCCGCCGGCCCCCACGATAAAGTCATCGGTGGAGGACACCGCCCGGACCCCGGCAAAGCTGCGGATGAACCGGGCGGGGTCCATCTTCCCGGTGGTGAGGCAGCCCTGGCGGTAGATGGCCGCCAGCCGCTCCGGATGGGTGCCCCGGTCGAAATCCCCCTCCTGGTCGATGGCGTCCGGCCCCAGGAGCAGGTTGCCGTGGTAGGTGGGGGTCACCAGGATCCCCTTCCCCATTTTGGAGGGCATCTGGAACACCACGGTGTTCAGCAGGCTGCCGGTGCCCCGGGCAAAGAGGATATATTCCCCGGTGCGGGGCCGGATGGAGAAGGCGGCGGGGTTCACCATCTGGTCCACCCGGGCGGACTCCAGCCCGGCGCAGTTGATGACAAAGCGGCTCCGAAGCTCCCCCCGGGGGGTGACCACCGTAAAGGCCCCCTCCTCCCGGCGGATGGCGGTGACCGGGCTGCGCAGCAGCAGCCGGACCCCGTTTTTCACCGCGTTTTCCCCCAGGGCAATGGCCATTTCATAGGGGGAGCAGACCCCCGCCCCCCGGCACCACAGGGCGTAGGCCGCCTGGGGGTTGAGGTTGGGCTCCAGCTCCAGGATTTTCTCCCGGCCCAGGATTTCCAGGTCGGGGAGGCCGTTTTGCTTCCCGTTCTCCTCCATGGCCCGGAGCTTGGGCAGGTCCGCCGGGTCGGTGGTGATCACCAGGCTGCCGATGGGATCAAAGCCGAAATGCAGCTCCCGGTCCAGCTGGGCGAACTGCCGCCGCCCCTGGTAGCAGAGGCGGCCCTTTAATTTTTCGTGGCTTTCGGCGTAGCCGCCGTGGACGATGGCGCTGTTGGCCTTGGTGGCCCCCATGGCCACGTCGGCCTCCTTTTCCACCACGGCGATGCTCAGGCGGTAGCGGCTCAGGCGGCGGGCGGCGGCAAGGCCCACCACCCCGGCGCCGATGATGCAGACATCCAGCACAGGCTTCCTCCCCTTTCCCTCAGGTGATAATCCGCAGGCTCTCCCCGGTCCCGTCGTCGGGGAACACCAGATACTCCCGGATGGAGAGGGAAACCCGCTCCCCCGGGTCCATGGCTTCATACCGGTCGGGGTCCTCGATGAGGCGGATCACCGCGCCCCCCACATCCACCCGGAAATCGGACACGTCCCCCAGGAAATACTTGTTTACCACCGTCCCGGTGAGCTGCCCGCCCCCCGGCGGCACCAGGGAGAGGTTTTCGGGGCGCACCGCCACCACCACCTTCCCGGCGCAGGGGCCCTGGTACCCCATAGACTGCCCCAGGCCGGTGAGCTCGATGCGCCCGCCCCGCACCTCACCCTGGAGGAAGTCCACCTTCCCCACAAAATCCGCCACAAACTGGTTGGCGGGGCTGCGGTAGATCTCCACCGGGGTGCCCACCTGCTGGATGACCCCCCGGTTGATGATGACGATGCGGTCGGACATGGCCATGGCCTCGGTCTGGTCGTGGGTGACATAGATCACCGTCAGCCCCAGCTGGCGCTGGATTTCCTTGATCTCGTACCGCATATTCTCCCGGAGCTTGGCATCCAGGTTGGAGAGGGGCTCGTCCAGCAGCAGGAGCCTGGGCTCGGCCACCAGGGCCCGGCCCAGGGCCACCCGCTGCTGCTGCCCGCCGGAAAGCTGGTTGGGCATCCGGCCGGCATACTGCTCCAGATGCACCACCCGGAGGATCTGCTCCACCCGGCGCTCCAGCTCCTGGCGGGGGGTCTTTTTGATCCTGAGGGGATAGGCCACGTTGTCAAAGACGGTCATGTGGGGCCAGACGGCATAGGATTGGAACACCATGCCGATGTCCCGCTTCTCCGGGGGGACAAAGGTCCTTTCCGAGCTGACCGCCCGGCCGTCGATGCTGATTTCCCCGGCGGTGGGCTTTTCAAAGCCGGCGATCATCCGCAGCATGGTGGTCTTGCCGCAGCCCGAGGGCCCCAGCAGGGTGACAAACTCCCCGTCCCCGAATTCCTGGCTGAAGTCCCGGAGGACCTGGGTATCCCCGAAGGATTTTTGGACGTTTTTCACGGTGACGCTGGACAAAGGACATCCCTCCTTTTTCCTCAAAACACAGCGATTGGGGGCTGCCCTGGCAGCAGCTCCCCGCTCCCAGCCCCGGCGCGGGCCGGGGAGCCGGGGCTCCCGGAGCCCTATCCTACGGCATCTAAGTATTCCTCCAGGCAGATGCCCTGCTCCATGATTTTGGCGGCGTGCTCCTCCCCCACATAGCGGAAGTGCCAGGGCTCAAAATTGATGCCGGTGATCTCCACCTTGTCCTGGGGATAGCGGAGGATGAAGCCGAACCGGGCACAGTTCTCCTTGAGCCAAATGGCCTCCGGGTCGTCGGCGAATTCCTCCACCAGGTCGCTGTACTTGGTGTAGTAATCGCTGGAGACGATGTCCATGGCAAGGCCGGTGTGGTGCTCGCTGGTGCCGGGAGGCGCCACCCACTTGGCGGCCTCCACCCGGGCGGAGGCCTCGTCGTAGCCCATGGCGATATATTCGGCGACTTTGTTGTCGTAAAGGACCTGGCTGCGCTCCAGGGTGCGGTAGCCCGAGATGATGGTGAGATTGATGCCGTCCGCCTGGGCGGCGTCCAGCAGGGCCTGGATGTTCTCGACGATACGGCTGTCAAAGTTATAGCCGCCCACCTGGGTCAGCTCAATATCCAGCTCCGACTCGATGGCGTGGGTGGGGTTCACCAGCACCAGGCGCCAATCGGTGGGGTCCACCGGGACGCTGTCCCCCTCGGAGGCCGGCTCCTCCGGCTCCTGGGAGGCGGACTCGCTCTCCGGCTGGCTTTCAGGCTCAGAGCTGCTCTGGGAGCTGCTTTCCGGCTGGCTGGAGGAGCTTCCCTCCGGCTCCCCGTCCAGGCCCAGGAAGCCCCAGAGCCACCGTACCGCCAGGGCGAGGAGCACCGTCACAATCAGCACAAACACCACCCGCCGGACCAGATACTTGGTTTCCAGCTTTTTTCTTCTGCGGGACATGGAAAATCACCTCTTGATTTTACTGGTTCTCATAGACATAACCGATGGCCGAAAGGGCGTAGAGGGGGGCGGTTTCGCACCGGAGGATCCGGGGGCCCAGGGTGCAGACCCGAAGGCCGGCATTTCGGGCGGCCTGGGCCTCCGCCGGGTCGAAGCCCCCCTCCGGCCCCACCATCAGGGCGATGGAGCCGGGCCGGGCGCTCAGGGCCTTTCCCAGGGGCTCCCCGCCCCCCTCATAGAAAAACAGGGGGCAGGCCGCCCGGGCCATTTCCGCCAGCGCCGCCGGGAAATCCAGCAGCGGGGCCACCTGGGGGACCACCCCCCGGCCGGACTGCTTGGCGGCCTCCAGGGCGATCTTCTGGAGGCGCTCCCGCTTTTTCTCCACGGCCCGGCTGTCGGGGCGGGAAACGCACCGCTGGGTCAGCACCGGGACGATCTCCGCCGCCCCCAGCTCCACCGCCTTCTGGACGATCAGCTCCAGCTTATCCCCCTTGGGAAGGGCCTGGTAAAGGGACACCCGGCAGGGGAGCTCCCCACGGCTGGGGCGGCGCTCCACCACCCGGAGGGTGAGGGTATCCCCCTCCACGGCGGCCACGGCGCAGAGGCACTCGGCCCCCCTGCCGTCGCAGAGCTCCAGCTCCTCCCCCACCCTGCAGCGGAGGCTTTTGGCGGCGTGGCGGCCGTCCTCCCCGGAAAGGGTCAGCACATCCCCCGAAAGGTCGGGGACAAAAAATCTTGGCATTTTTCCTCCTTCAACGACGTTAGCCGCGGCCTGGGCAGCGAAAGCTTGTGCGCCGCGCAGCTTGGGGTCCAAGAAGCGCTATGACTCAGCCCACCAAAGCGTCTTCTGAATCCCAAGTGGTATGCTCAGGGAGCGGGGCACAGACTAGCGCCTTTGGAAGTCTTCTCTAACGGACGCAAAAAGAGCACACCAGCCCTCCGCTTCCCGGGTTTCCAGGATTTCCAGGCCCTGGGCCCGGAGGGCGGCCTCCACATCCTCCCGCCGGGGGAGGATGATGCCGGAGCAGACCGCCCGGCCGCCGGGCTTCAAATACCGGGGGAAGGCGGGGGCCAGGGCGATGATGACGTCCGCCACAATGTTGGCGGCGATGATGTCGAAGCCCTCTCCCAGCTCCCGGGCCAGGCCGGGGTCGTGGACCAGGTCCCCGCAGAGGGGGCGGAAGCGGTCCGGCCCGATGCCGTTGAGGGCGGCGTTCTCCCCGGCGGTGCGCACCGCCACCGGGTCGATGTCCACCCCCACCGCCTCCCGGGCCCCCAGGAGGATGGCGGCGATGGAAAGGATGCCGCTGCCGGTGCCCATATCCAGCACCCGGCAGCCGGGGGATACCGTTTCCTCCAGCAGCTGGGCGCAGAGGCGGGTGGTGTGGTGGGTGCCGGTGCCGAAGGCCATGCCGGGGTCCAGCCGCATCACCAGCTCCCCCTCCCCGGGGGAATATTCCTCCCAGGTGGGGCAGACCACCAGCCGCTTCCCCAGAGGGGTGGGGTGGTAGTATTTCTTCCAGGCGGTGGCCCATTCCTCCTCCCGCACCGGGGCGGTATCCACCCGGTGGGGAATCCCCTCCTGCTCCAGCCGGGCGCAGAGATAGGCCACCGCCTCGGCGGGGCTCTCCTCCGGGCTGATGTACAGGTGGATCACCGCCTCCTCCCGGCTGCGGCGGAGCAGCTCCTCGTCGATGAGGTCGATGTGGGCGATTTTGGGGACCTCCTCCAGCAGGTCGGAATAGTCCTCAATATAGATGCCGTAGGGCACCACCATCTGGGCGATGGCCTCGGCGGTCTCCGAATCTTTGATGGGCACAGTGACCCTTACCTCAGTCCAGTCCATGAGTTTCCTCCTTTCAGCCTTCCCGGGGGAGGGAGCGGCGGATGAATTCCCCCAGCGCCTCCGGGCTTTCCGCCACAAAGACGGGGTCCAGGCCGTCCATGCTCCCCGGCTCCCCGAAGCCGAAGCCATAGGCCGCGGCGGCGAAATCCACCCCCGCCTCTAGGGCTCCCACCCCGTCGTACCGGCTGTCCCCCAGCATCACCGCCGAGGCCGGGTCCTCCCAGCCCAGCTCCCCCATGGCCTGGCGGATCAGGTCCGCCTTGGAGGGGTGCTGGTCGGTGCCCGCCGCCACGGCGGCAAAGCGGTCCCCCAGGCCGAATGCCTTCAGGGAGAGGGCAGCCATTTCATGGTGCTTCAGGGTGGCCACGGCGGCAACGCACCCGGCGGCTTCGATGGCGTCCAGGGCCTCCAGGATGCCCGGATACACCCGGCCCTCCCGGAACCCCGTCACCCCATACCGCTCCCGGTAGACGTCCACCATCCGCCGGGCCTGGGCCGGGTCCGCCCCGTAATATTTCATGAAGGAATCCTCCAGGGGCGGCCCGATGAACCGCCGCAGGGTTTCCTCCGGCAGGGGGGAGAGGCCCAGCCTCTGCTCCACATGGCGCACCGAGGCCATGATCCCCGGGGAGGTGTCCACCAGGGTGCCGTCCAGGTCAAAGAGAAACAGGCGGTAGCTCACTTTTCCCCCACCTTTCCGGCGATGATGCCCATGGCGTAGGCGCAGTAGCTGCGGATGGCTTCCTTTTCCCCTTCTTCCAGCCGGTGGTCGGAATTGTCCCCGGACCAGTGGACCACGCCGTAGGCGGGCTGCACCGTGCCGGAAACGGTGGAGGGCACCGAAAGGATGCACATTCCCATGTGCATGGCGAAGTGGCAGAGGGCCTGGAGGCAGATATCGGCGCCCCCCTGGGGGGTGCCGGCGCTGGCGAAGCCCCCGAAGAACTTCCCGGCCAGCCGGGCCTCCACCCAGTAGTCCACAAAGCTGTCCATAAAGGCCTTCACCGGGGCGGACACATTGCCGAAATAGGTGGGGCTCCCCAGAAAGAGGGCGTCGCAGTCCAGCACCGGGGCAGGGCTCCGGAGCAGCTCCACCCGGAGGATCTCCTCCTTGTACTCCCGGGAGGCGGGGAAGGCGTCGGCGGTGACGGCGTAGTTGGGATCCGGCAGGCGGTAAAACTCCACCCAGGCTCCCAGCCCCTCCAGGGCGTCCCGGTATTCCCGGGCCATGAGGTAGGTGTTGGCACAGACGCTGTGGAACACGACGGCGATTTTCGGCCGGCTCATAGGCAACCTCCTTTTGTCGTTGGGCCCCGCCCCTGGGGGGCAGGCCCGTTTTCTGTCATTTCCCACGGCAGCACGGCCCGGAGGAGCCGCGCTGCCCGCCATGGTTTTCGCCTCCCGGCGCGGCCGGGAAGGAAAACGGCTTTGGAGCTATTATAGCATAGTCCCGGGGAAAAAGCACCTGTCCCCGGGAA
>CAJFUT010000029.1 GCA_904420255.1 uncultured Angelakisella sp.
CGCCCTCTATTGGTTCTTCGGCACCGAGATGGGCTGCGCCATCCGGGCCACCGGCAGCAACGAGAACATGGTCCGGGCCCTGGGCTGCAATACCGACACCATGAAGATCGTGGGGCTGGCCCTCTCCAACGGCCTGGTGGCCCTCTCCGGCGGCCTGGTGGCCCAGAGCCAGGGCTACGGCGACGTGGGGATGGGCACCGGCACCATCGTCATCGGCCTGGCCTCCATCATCATCGGCGAGGTGATCTTCGGCAGCCGCTTCAATTTCGCCTATAAGCTCCTGAGCGTGGTGCTGGGCTCGGTGATCTACCGGGTCATCATCGCCTTCGTGCTGCGGCTGGGCTTCCGCTCCACCGACCTGAAGCTCCTCACCGCCATCATTGTGGCCCTGGCCCTCTCCATCCCGGTGCTGCGCCGCAGCGCCGGCCTGCGGGTCTACGGCCTCATCCTCCTGGCGGGGGTGGCGGCTTACGGCGCCCTGGCCCTGGTGGTGGCGGAAATGACCGCCTCCGGCGCCCTCCCCGAGGACGGGATGGCCCTCAACGCCGTGCGCCTGGCGGTGGTGGCCGCCGTCCTGCTGGGGTTCCTGGCCAAGTGGCTCCGGGACCGCCGGCGGATGGCCGCCGCCCTGGGACGGTAAAGGAGGGAATACTGTGCTGATTCTGGAAAACGTCTGCAAGACCTTTAATAAAGGCACCATCAATGAGAAGAAGGCCATCGACGGCCTGAACCTCCACCTGGCTCCGGGGGATTTCGCCACCGTCATCGGCGGCAACGGCGCCGGCAAGTCCACCATGCTCAACCTCATCTCCGGCACCTACCAGGCGGACAGCGGTTCCATCCTCCTGGACGGGGTGGCCATGGAGAAGCTGCCGGAGCATCTCCGGGCCACCTTCCTGGGCCGGGTGTTCCAGGACCCCATGATGGGCACCGCCGCCGAAATGGGCATCGAGGAGAACCTGGCCATGGCCAGCCGCCGGGGCAAGCGCCGGGGCTTTTCCTGGGGTATCAGCGCCGCCGAGCGGGAGGAGTACCACAGCCGCCTGGCCTCCCTGGGGCTGGGGCTGGAGGACCGGATGAAGTCCAAGGTGGGGCTCCTCTCCGGGGGCCAGCGCCAGGCCCTGACCCTCCTGATGGCCACCCTCCAGAAGCCCAAGCTCCTGCTGCTGGATGAGCATACCGCCGCCCTGGACCCCAAGACCGCCGCCAAGGTGCTGGAGCTCACCGAGGAGATCGTGGCCCGGGATAACCTCACCACCCTCATGGTGACCCACAATATGCGGGACGCCATCCGCCTGGGCAACCGCCTCATCATGATGCACGAGGGGCGGGTCATTGTGGACGTGGCGGGGGAGAAGAAGAAGGGCCTCCAGGTGAAGGACCTGCTGGAGATGTTCGAGAAGGCCAGCGGCGGGGAGCTGGCAAACGACCGGATGCTCCTTTCCTGAGCCGGTGGGATAACGACAAAAAAGCGGCGCCATCCTGGGATGGCGCCGCTTTTTGCCCTTGGGCGGGCTTGGGGCTTATTTCTCCAGGGGAGCCAGGTCCCGGATATGGGTGCGGTAGAGGTGGAGGAAGAACAGGACGCTGGCCGCCACCGAAACCAGCTCCGAGGCGGGGAAGGCGTACCAGACGTACCCCACCCCGAAGCGGGAGAGGTACCAGGCCACCGGGAGGATCACCACCAGCTGCCGCAGCAGGGAGATGCAGAGGCTCCGGGTGCCGAAGCCCGTGGCCTGGAAGATGGTGCTGAAAATGATGCCGAAGGCGGCGGGGATGAAGCTGAGGCTGATGATCCGCAGGGCGGGGACCCCCAGGTCCAGCAGCTCCTGGGTGGGGTTGAAGAAGCCCAGGAACACCTCGGGCAGCAGCCAGAACAGCAGGGTGCCCACCGTCATGATGGAGGCAGCGATGCAGAAGCCCCACTTGAGGGCCTCCAGGAGGCGGTCCCGGTTCCGGGCGCCGTAGCTGTAGCCCATGATGGGCATGACCCCCTGGTTGAGGCCGAACACCGGCATGAAGATGAAGGATTGGAGCTTGAAATACACCCCCAGCACCGAAACCGCCACCTCCGAGAAGCCGATGAGGATCATGTTGAGGCAGACGGTGAGGAAGGAGGTGATGGACTGCATGATGATGGAGGGGAAGCCCACGGCGTAAATATCCCGGATGATGCGGCCCTTGGGCCGGAAGCCCCGGAGGGTGATCTTGACGGCGTGGTCCCCCGTCAGCACCACCCACAGGGCGTAGACCATGGAGAGGATCTGGCCCAGGACGGTGGCGATGGCGGCCCCCGCCACCCCCAGCTCCGGGAAGCCGAAGTAGCCGAAGATCATGATGGGGTCCAGGATGATGTTGGTGACGGCCCCGGTGAGGAGGAACTTCATGGGATGGATCATATCCCCGGTGGCCTGGAGGATCTTTTCCATGAAGATTTCGATGAAGGTGCCGAAGGAGAAGATGGTGCAGATGCGGGTGTAGTCCACCGCCATCTCGATCAGGACGGGGTTGTCGCTGAAGGCGTTGAAGAAGGGCTCCACAAAGAAGATGCCGAAGATGAGGAAGACGGCCCAGCTGCACAGCCCCAGGAAAATCCCGTGGGTGGCGGCGTCGTTGGCCTCCTCATGGCGGCCCTCCCCCAGGCGGCGGCTGATGAGGCTGTTGAAGCCCACCCCGGTGCCCACCCCCACCGCCACAATGAGCATCTGCACCGGGTAGGCCAGGCTCACCGCCGCCAGGGCGTTCTGGGCGTCGTACTGGGAGACGAAGATGCTGTCCACCACGTTGTAGAGGGCCTGCACCAGCATGGAGAACATGGCCGGCAGGGCCATGGAGAGGATCAGCGGCAGCACCGGCCTTGTCCCCATTTTGTTTTCTTCCAAATACGGTCACTCGCTTTCTTTCTTTTCTGTTTTTTGTATGCAATGCACATTATAGCGCCCCCGGGGGCGGATTGCCACCCCTCCCGGCCTTTTCCCTGTTTTCACCAGCTTGCCCCGGCGCCCGGCGGCGTCCTTTGTCCAAATAGCACAGGGCCCCTGCATCTTTCGGTATGCAGGGACCCTTGGGCCAGGCGGGTTATTCCAGGGTGATGGTGTACTGGGTGACCCATTCCCCTTCCGGGCCGGCGGTTTCCACCGTGTCCTGGGTCTTTTCCCCTCCGTCGTCGAAGTAGCTCAGGTGGGAGGGCTGGGTGACGATGCTGTACCGCCCCGGGGGCTCGGTGGAGCCCACGGCCTTCCAGGGGACGAACCGGGCCACCCCGTCGGGGCCGGTGTACCGGGGCTCATTGGGGGTGACGATGCCCATGGAGGGGCGCAGCAGCTCGTCAGGGCCAGCCCCGGGGGTTGGCTCCGGGGGAGCGGGGGTGAAGTAAACCATCCGCCCCGGCACCGGCTCCCCCTGGGCGTCGGTCACCAGCACCTCCAGCACCGCTTCGTTCTGGGCGATGGACTGGGCGGGGGTTTCCTGGTCCCAGGTGACCGGGAGGGCGCAGTCCTCCGGCCAGTCCGCCAGCATCTCGGGGGAAAACTCCAGGAGCAGGGTGAGGGGGTCGCCGGGGGTGTCGTCGTTGACCAGGTAGAGGGGGGCGGCGGAGGTTTCGTCATAGACGGAGAAGGGCATCAGCCCCCCGGCCATGGAAAGGCCGTTCCGCTTGCCGCTGCGGC
>CAJFUT010000030.1 GCA_904420255.1 uncultured Angelakisella sp.
CAAGCTGCTGCTGGGCTGGCTGGACGACCGCATCGGCACCCGGCGCTGCCTTCTGGCGGGGGCTCTGGCCTGCGCCGCCGGCACCGGAATCATCCTGCTGGGCGGGGGCTGGGCGCCCATGTACCTGGGCTCCCTGCTCTTCGGCGCCTGTATGTCCCTGACGGCTGTGGGGGTCCCCCTTATGGTGCGGGACCTTTACGCCGGCCCCGGCTACGACAGCGTGCTGTCCTTCTGCTCCACCGCCACTTCGGCCATCCAGGCGGTGGCGGTGGGAGGGGTGGGCTTCCTCTACGACCTCACCGGGAGCTACCGTTCTTTCCTGTACATCTGCCTTGCCCTCTATCTTTTCCTCGTGTTCCTGGTGAAGCCCCTTTACCGGGCGGGGGAGGGAAGGCCGAGCCTATCGTAATCCCTGCTTGCGCTGCAAGCGTCGCAAAGAGTAAAATTAAAGGAGGTATTGTTCATGGCTATCACCAAGAAAGTCACCAGCTTCACCGAAACCCGTCCCCAGATTCAGTTCCAGGAGAAGCTCCAGAAGAAAATGGAGGAGTGCGGCATCGACGCCCTGATCCTCACCACCCCGGAGAACATCGCCTACAGCACCGGCTACATCTCCTCCCTCTACGGTTCCCGGAATATCGGCGCCGACGTGGCGGTGGTCCCCTCCAAGGGCAAGGCCTCCATCATCCTTTCCCAGTTCAACCAGGGCGGCGCTGTGGAGCAGTGCAAGGGCGACGTCAACGTCATCGGCTACCCCTGCTGGATCTTCATCGAGGACTACTATGATCCCAACGAGAAGGAGAAGGCGGTTCAGCCTGACCTGATGAAGACCTTCCGCATCGCCGAGGAGATCATCCGCGAGGGCGGCAAGGATAAGCCGGTGGTGGGCGTCGAGCGCAGCACCATGCCCTACGATAAATACAAGTTCCTGGAGGATACCTTCGGGGCCGATCATCTGGTGGACCTGACCCAGTTCATGATCGAGGTCCGCACCATCAAGCTCCCCTGGGAGATCGACGTGCTGCGCTACAGCGCCCAGGTGGCCCAGATGATGATGAATATCACCATGCAGAGCACCCAGATCGGCATGACCGAAGCCGACCTCTTCAAGATCTGGAACCAGGCGGCCTGGGAGATCACCGGCGGCCATGAGCTGGTCTATGTCAACCAGGCCCACACCCCCGGCCCCGATTTCTGGATGACCCAGATGCCCCGTGAGCGCCCCCTGGAGAACGGCGACGTGATCCGTCTGGACGGCGGCGTCTGCATCTACGGCTACATCTCCGACCTGGGCCGCGCCTACGCGGTGGGCGACTATGTGGACGAGAAGAAGCAGGCCATCTTCGACACCCTCCTGGCCGCCCGGGATGCCGGTATCGCCCAGTTCTATCCCGGCAACAAGTTCTGCAACGTCTTCCACGAGACCATGAAGGTGGCCAAGGCCGGCGCCCTGCCCCACTTTGTCCGGGGCCATGTGGGCCACACCATCGGCATGGGCTTCGGCGAGGAGTATCCCATGCTGAACCCCGCCAACGAGATGGTCTTCGAGCCCGGCATGGTGTTCTGCTTCGAAACCCCCTACTACAGCTCCAAGTACGGCTGCTACAACCTGGAGGACACCCTGGTCATCACCGAGAACGGCCATGAGCTCTTCACCCACACCAACCGCACCCTGTTTGTGAAATAACCCTCGGAAGGCGCCGGGCGGGGTGTGCTCCGTCCGGCGCTGAGGGCGCTTTTCAATATGAATGCCATTTGAAAGGAAGTAATCCCATGGACAAATCCTATTTTGACGTACTGATTGACCGCACCGAAAAGAGCGGTACATACAGCTCCAAGTGGATGGCGGTGGGGGAGAGGTTCCCCGGCTACGACCCCACCGGCGTCCTCCCCATGTGGGTGGCCGATATGGATTTCCGCTGCCCCCCGGAAGTGATTGAAGCGGTGAAGACCCGGGCCGCCCACGGCATCTACGGCTACACCGACAACAGCCTGGTCCGCAAGTTCATCGAGGCGGGCGCCCAATGGATGAAGCGCCGCTACGGCTGGGAGATCGACCCCGACTGGGGCTTCTTCACCCCCGGCGTCGTGCCGGTCATCAACGCCGCGGTCCAGGAGTTTTCCGACCCCGGCGACGGCGTCATCATCCAGTCCCCCGTCTATTACCCCTTCGCCGACGGCCCGAAGAACAACGCCCGGGTCCTCAAGCACAACTGCCTCATCGAGAAGGAGCCCGGCTACTATGTCATGGACTATGACAACCTGGAGGAGCTGGCCAGCGATCCCCGCACCAAGCTCCTGATCCTCAGCAGCCCCCACAACCCTGTGGGCCGGGTCTGGACCGCCGAGGAGCTCCGGAAGGCCTGCGAAATCTGCCTGAAGCACAACGTCCTGGTGGTTTCCGACGAGATCCACGGCGACCTCATCATGAAGGGCCACAAGCACGTCCCCACCGGCACCCTGGGCGAGGACATCGCCAACAACATGATCGCCTGCTACGCCCCCAGCAAGACCTTCAACCTGGCGGGCCTGGGCGCCTCGGTGATCGTCGTCCCCAACCCGGAAATCCGGGACCGGATCAAGAAGCGCATCCTGGCCAACCGCCTGCCCGCCTCCAATGTCTTCGGACCTCTGGCCGGCGAGGTGGCCTACAAGACCGGCGACAGCTACGTGGACACCCTGGTGGAATACGTGGAAGGGAACATGGACTATGTTTCCGAATTCTGCAAGGCCAATATGCCGGAGATCACCGTCCGCAAGTCGGAAGGCACCTACATGGTCTGGGTGGACCTGCGGAAGCTGGGCCTGGGCGCCGAGGGCACCAACGCCTTTGTCATCGAGAAGGCCAAGATCGCCGGGGACTTCGGCACCTGGTTCGGGCCTGGCGGCGAGGGCTTCCTCCGCCTCAACCTGGCTTGCCCCCGCGCCACGGTGGAGCAGGCAATGAAGCAGATGAAGGCCGCCTATGACGGCTGGAAGGCCTCCAAGTAAGCGTACCCGATAACCTCCTCATCCCCGGGTCCGGGCCGGCTGGGCCGGGCCCGGGGAAAAAATACAGCGGATGAAGGTGGAAGTGATGGAAATTTTATGCCTGGGCATTGTCTTTTTGGTCATCGTGGTGATTCTGTGGATGAAAAAGCCGCTGTTCGCGGCCATTGCCGGGGGCATCGTCGCCACCATCCTCCTTTTCCGCGTTCCCCTTGGGGAGGCGGTGGGGGTGCTGGCCAGGCAGAGCGTCGCGGCGGATACCATTGACGTGCTGCTCAGCTTCTATTTTGTCACCTTCCTTCAGAAAATGCTGGAGCGGAGGAACCGCCTCCGGGCCGCCCAGCAGTCCTTCGACTGCCTGCTGCGCAACCGCCGGCTCAACGCGGCCCTTTCCTCGGCGGTGCTGGGGCTGCTGCCCTCCGCCGCCGTGATGACCGTCTGCGCCGATATGGTGGACCAGACCTGCGGCGACTATTTGGACAAGAAGGAAAAGATGGTGGTGTCCTGCTATTACCGCCACATCCCGGAGATGTTCCTGCCCACCTTCAGCTCCGTGCTGCTGGCCCTCACCCTCAGCGGCGTCAGCGCCGGGCCTTTTGTTTTCAGCATGATCCCCATTGTCCTGGTGGCCTGCCTGCTGCCCTACCTGGTCTACCTGCGGAAGGTGCCCGCCGGGATGCCCCCCCTGGAACGGGAAATCTCCAAAAAGGCGGAGGTGCTGAGCCTCCTGAAGAACCTCTGGTCCCTCATCGCGGTGGTGGTGATCATCATCGTCTTTGACCTTTCGGTCTGCGTCGCCACCCCCCTGGTCATCGCCGTCAACTACTTCGTCGATCATTTCCGGGCCCAGGAGATCCCGGGCCTGCTGAAGGAGTCGGCGGAGCCCATCCTCCTGGGGAATATGTACCTCATCATGCTCTTCAAGGGGATTATCACCCACACCGGGGTGGTGGCCCTGCTGCCGGATTTCTTCGGCCAGTTCCCCATCCCCATCGCGGCGGCCTTCGCCCTGATCTTCTTCTTCGGCTCCATCATCAGCGGTGCCCAGGCCATCATCGCCCTCTGCCTGCCCATGGCCATGACGGCCATCCCGGAGGGGGGCCTGCCCCTGCTGGTGATGCTCATGTGCATCGCCTGGGCCGCCAACCAGATTTCCCCCACCCATGTCTGCACCTTTGTAGCCGCCCGGTTCTATGGCACCACCCTGGGGGACCTGGTGGTCCGGGCCACACCCATTGTGGTGGCCTTCAGCGTCCTTTCCTACGGCTACGCCATGCTGCTGGGCATCTTCTTCTAGCGCCTCCCCATCCGCGGGGGCCGAATGTGAAACAGCATAGGAGGTTGTTTTTATGCTGAAACGCAACCAAAAAGAATTTGTGGAAAAGCTCCAGGCCCAGATGGAGAAGGAGGGGATGGACGCCCTCCTCCTCACCAAGCCCGAGTCCATTTATTACGCCACCGGCGTGGCCAGCTCCTTCATGTATATGGGCAGCGCCGTGGGCACCGTGCTGGGGGTTGTCCCCAAGACCGGCAATGTGGCCATCGTCACCACCGAGTTTGAAACCAGCCTCACCAAGCTGGAGAACCCAGACATCGAGATCGTGGCCTACCCCATCTTCGTCTATGTGGCGGACTTTGACAGCGCCGGCCGGGTCAAGGAGGTCCAGCCCGACACCAACCGCACCTTTAAGATGGCCGCCGACCTGATCCAGCAGAAGGTGGGCGCCGTGAAGAAGCTGGGGGTGGAGCGGGCCGCCATGCCCTACGACAAGATGCTGGCTCTCCAGGAGGTCTTCGGGGCCGACGCCCTGGCCGACTGCGGCAAGGTCCTCATCGAGTCCGCCGCCACCAAGACCCCCTGGGAGATCGAGGTGCTGCGGAAGAACGCCCAGGCCTCCCACGAGGCCATGCACTATGTGGCCCGGAATACCCAGCCCGGCATGAGCGAGGAGGATATGAACCTCCTTTGGAACCAGGCGCTGGTGAATGCCGGCAAGGAATTCACCCGGGTCTACAACGCCACCGTCATCGGGGAGCAGTTCTCCCCCTACTATGTGCCCCATGCCGCCTCCACCATCAAGGCCGGGGATATGGTCCGCCTGGACGGCGGCGTCTGCTCCAACGGCTATTCCTCCGACCTGGCCCGGACCTACGCCGTGGGCGGCGTGGTCAACGACGAGCGCCGGAAGATTTGGGAGATTCTCCACGAAACCCACGAGAAGGCCCTCCAGATGATCGGCCCCGGGGTCCGGATGTGCGACATCTTCCGCTTCGCCGAGGACAATGTCAAGACGGTGATCCCCAGCTACAACCGGGGCCACTTCGGCCACTCCATCGGCTGCAACCTCTTCTGCGAGGAGTACCCCATGATCAACCCCAACGAAACCCGGGTCTTTGAGCCCGGCATGGTGCTCTGCGTGGAAATCCCCTATTACAGCAGCTTCAATAATTCCTACAACATCGAGGACACCATCCTCATCACCGAAAACGGCATCGACCGCTTCACCAAGAGCAACGAGGACATCTTCTGGAAGTAAGCCGGTCCGGCTGCCGCAGCCCTTTTGCACACCGATACTTCAACGCCATAGGCTTCCGGCGGGCGGATGGGCACTGCCCGCCGCCCGCCGGAAACCCTTTCTCGTCAAAAGGAGGTTTTTCACCATGACCTATCAGGAGATCCTGGAGGCGGCCCGGGGGAAGATGGGCCGCTGCAAGGCCTGCCCCGTCTGCAACGGCCTCGCCTGCAAAAACGCCATCCCCGGCCCCGGCTCCAAGGGTTCCGGCACCGTCGCCGCCCGGAACTACCAGAAGTGGCAGGAGCTCCGCCTCAATATGGACACCATCGGGGCGGGCGGGGCCGCGGACACCCGCTGCACCCTCTTCGGCCAGGAGATGGCCATGCCGGTCTTTGCCGCGCCGGTGGGGGCCCCGGACGTCCACTTCGGGGAGGCGTATAACGACCTGAGCTACAACGACCTTCTGGTGTCCGCCTGTGCCGCCTGGGGCATCGCCGCTTTCACCGGGGACGGGGTGAACCCCCGGATCATGGAAAGCGCCGCCGAGGTCCTGGGCCGCCCGGGGAACCGGGGCATCCCCACCATCAAGCCCTGGGACATGGACACCGTCCATGAGCGCCTGGAGCTGGTGAAGAAGGCGGACCCCTTCGCCGTGGCCATGGACATCGACGCCGCGGGCCTCCCCTTCCTCAAGAACCGCACGCCCCCGGCGGGGAGCAAGACGGTGGAGGAGCTGCGGCAAATCGCCGCCTGGGCGGAGCGGCCCTTCATCCTCAAGGGGATCATGACGGCGGCAGGGGCCCGGAAGGCCCTGGAGGCCGGCGCCGCCGCCATCGTGGTCTCGAACCACGGCGGGCGGGTGCTGGACGGCTGCCCCGCCACGGCGGAGGTGCTGCCGGAGATCGCCGCCGAGGTGAAGGGGAAGCTCACCATCCTGGTGGACGGGGGCATCCGCTCCGGCCTGGACGTCTTCCGGGCCCTGGCCCTGGGGGCGGACGGGGTGCTCATCGGGCGGCCCTTTGTGCCCATGATCTACGGCGGCGGCGCCGAAGGGGTGCAGGTGCTGGTGGAGAAGCTGAGGGCGGAGCTGGAGGACGCCATGGTGATGTGCGGCGCCCATTCCCTGGCGGAGATCCGCCCCGATATGGTCCGCAGGCCCTGACCGGGCCGGGCCCCGTCCGCGGGGAAAGATGGAAAGGAGAAGGAGCATGAAGCAGATTCTTCCGGCGGTGCTGGACCATTTCGGCATCGTCAACCTGGACCTTGGCACCAGCAAGGAAATCTTTCTGCCCCTGGGCTTTGTCACCGGGGGCACGGTGAGCCTCACCACCGGCTTCGGCGCGGCCCCGGTGAATATGCACTTTGTCTTTGACAACTGCTATGTGGAGTGCATCCAGTCCGCCCCGGGGGACTACCTGCGGCCCTATATCCATTCCCAGGCGGCCCTCCATATCATCATGATGAGCAGCCTGGACGCCAGTAGGACCAGCGCCTCCCTCAGGGAGGCGGGCTTTGCCCCCGGGGAGTTCCTGGACGGCTCCCGCCCCGCCAACCACGGCGAGAACAAGGGCACCACCTATTTCCGCTGGTTCCGCCTCCCCGATGAAATCCTCCCCGGGACCCTTCTGGGGGCCATCCAGCACAAGACCCCGGAGCTGATCTACCAGCCCCGCCGCTACCGGCACGAGAACACCGCCTGCCGGGTGGAGGCCCTGACGGTCTGCCGGAAAACCCCGGAGGAGTGCGAGGCCTTCGCCGCGGCCTGGAACCGCCTCTATGAGGCCGCCGCCCCCGGGGCCGACCGGGACCATGTCATCCCCCGGGTGGAGCTGTACGACGCCGCCGCCCTGGAGGAGGAATGGGGATACGCCCCGGAGCCGGACCGCAGCCCCTACGCCGGCATCACCTTCCGGGTGGAGGACCTGGGGAAGGTGAAGGCGCTGGCGGAAAAGGCCGGCTTCCCCTATAGGGAGGGGGAGGGGAGCTGCCGCTTCGACTTCCACCGGGAGTTGGGCCTGTCCCTCAGCTTCCTGGAGGGATGATCCCTCCGCAGTGCATAGCAAAAAAAGATGGGCTGTCCGATTTGGACAGCCCATTTTGTATCCGCGTGCGCAGGCGCGGGGCGAAATCCCGCCCGGCGGCAGGGAAAGGAGAAAACCGCCGCCGGGGGGAGAGAGGATGTCTGCTTCCTATTTTTTCCATGTCCCGGGCAGGTGCAGCCGGAAGGAGAACCGCCGCCGGGGAAGGACGGTGGGGGCGAAGGCCGGCGGGTTTTCCAGCCAGTAGTCCTGGGAGGAGAGGAGGCCCCGCCCCTGGGCCGCCACCGGGACATAGTCCCCGCTGGGGAGGAGCTGCCGGGCCTTGAGGTTGTCGGAGAGGAGGGTTTCCAGGTACCGGGAGAGCCAGTCCCGCAGCTCGGGGCTCTCCACCGGGCAGGCCACCTCCACCCGGCGGACCTGGTTGCGGGTCATCAGGTCGGCGGAGGAAATGTAGATCTGGCGCAGCTCCCCGTCCCCGAAGCAGTAGACCCGGGAATGTTCCAGGAACCGCCCCACAATGCTGCGGACGGTGATGTTCTCGGTCTTTCCCGGCACGCCGGGCACCAGGCAGCAGATGCCCCGGACGATCATTTCGACCCGGACCCCGGCCCGGGAGGCCTCGGAGAGCTTGTCCATCAGCTCCCGCTCGGTGACCGAGTTGACCTTGAGAATGATGTGCCCCCGGTTCCCCCGGGCGATTTCCCCGTCGATGAGGCGCAGCAGCGTTGCCTTGAGGCTCACCGGGGCCACCAGGAGCTTATGGTATTCCCCCCGGAGGTTCCCGATGAGCATATTCTGGAAAAAGGCCACGGCGTCCTCGGCGATGTCCTGCCGGGCGGTGAGGAGGCTGAAGTCGGTATAGATGGCGGAGGTCTTTTCGTTGTAGTTGCCGGTGCCCACCTGGGTGACGTAGCTGAGGCCGTTCTTCTCCCGCCGGGTGATGAGGCAGAGCTTGGAATGGCATTTGTAGCCCTCCACGCCGTAGATGACCCGGCAGCCGGCGTCCTCCAACTCCTTGGCCCAGCCGATGTTGTTGCGCTCGTCAAACCGGGCCCGCAGCTCCACCAGGGCGGTGACGTCCTTGCCGTTTTCCGCCGCGGCGCAGAGGTGCTTGATGACGGCGGAATTTTTGGCCACCCGGTAAATGGTGATCTGGATGGAAAGGACCTTGGGGTCGGCGGCCGACTGCCGCAAAAGCTCCAGGAAGGGCTGCATGGAGTGGTAGGGGTAAAAGAGGAGGATGTCCCGCTGCCGCACCTGGTCCCACATGGGCGCCTCCCGGGAAAGCCAGGAGGGCCAGGCGGGGGTGAAGGGCGGGTAGAACAGCTCCGCCGGCCCCTCCAGCTGGTAGGCGTACCCCAGCTTCAGGGGGCAGGAACAGGAGAAGCACTGGTGGGGCTCCAGCCGGAGCATCTGGCGCAGCAGCTCCATCAGCCGGGGGGCCTCCCCCTGGAGCTCCAGCCGTACCGGAGCCAGCCGTTCCCGCAGCCGCAGCAGCTTCACCATCTGGCTGCGGAAATCCGGGGCCTCCTCGTCCAGGCTGTCCCCGTCGAAGCTGATGTCGGCGCTGCGGGTGACCGAGATTACCGCCGCCTCCTCCATGTGGTAGATTTTGAAGATTTTTTTCAGGTGGGCCAGGAGGATGCTTTCGGTGCGCAGGAAGGCGCCCTTCCCCTCCGGCAGGGGCAGGATGGCGGGCACCGTTTCCGGCACCTCCACGATCCCCAGCAGGGGCTTGCCCTTGCCGGACAGGAGGGCGGCGCAGTAAAGGGCCTTGTTCTTCAGGTGGGGGAAGGGGTGGGCCCGGTCGATGATCTGGGGGGCCAGGAGGGGGCGCATATTCCCCCGGTACCAGGCCTGGGCGAAATCTTTGTCCCGGCCCTTGAGCTCCTCCCAGGAAAGGTCCCGCACCCCGGCCTTCTCCAGCTCCCGGTTCAGCTGGGCGCAGATGGCGTCCCGGTGGCGGATCAGGGGCCCCACCGCCTGGTAAATCATCTCCAGCTGCTGGGCGGGGGTCCGTCCGCTTTTGCTGTCCACCGACCTGGGCTCCATCACCGACAGGTCCAGGAGGCTCCCCACCCGCACCATAAAGAACTCGTCCAGGTTGCTGGTGAAGATGGAGGCGAAGCGGAACCGCTCCATCAGCGGCACGGCGGGGTCGGTGGCCTCCTCCAGCACCCGCTGGTTGAAGCGGAGCCAGCTCAGCTCCCGGTTCTGGGTGTAGCTCAGGTCGAAGCCTTCAGCAGTTTGTGGCACAGGTAACCCTCCCTGACTCCATATTTGCTGACAAAGATTTTTTCCCGGCAGACGGATCTGGCCAGGGCGTTCATGAGCAGGACGCCGGGGATGATGGTGTGGACCCGGTCGGGGCAGCTGCGGAGGATGAGCTGCCGGGCCTCGGGCCCCCGCCGGCAGAGCAGCCGGGCGATCTCCTCCACCTCGTCGGGGGTCAGGGTGCGGGCGCCGGGCTCCCGGCGGTACCAGGCGTTGGCGATTTTCAGCACCGCCCGGGCGGTGCCCCCCACGCCGCAGACGTTCCCGGCCTTCCCCTTGGGCAGCCCGGCGGCGGCGAATTCCTCCCGGATCCGCTGGCGGATGGCCGTCAGCTCCCGCTCCTTGGGCCAGATTTTGGAAACGTATTGGCTGAACAGGTTCAGGGAGCCAATGGGCAGGCTCTGGGCCAGGGTGATCTCCCCGCCCCGGGCTTCCAGCACCTCGGCGCTGCCGCCGCCGATGTCGAACATGGCCCCGGCGGCTTCCGGCCCGCAGGCCAGGAGGGCCCCCTGGTAGCCCAGCCGGGCCTCCTCCTCCCCCGAAAGGACGTCCACAGTGATGCCGGTGCGGCCGCGGATGGCCTCCACGGCCTCCCCGGTGTTGCGGATGTTCCGCAGGGAGGCGGTGGCGAAGACGTGCATTTCCTTCTCCCCCAGGTTTTCCAGCAGGGCCCGGAAATCCAGCAGCACCTGAGCGGCCTTCTCGATCCCCTCCGGGGCGAGGACGCCGCCGCTGATGTAGCCGGCGATGCCGGCGGTTTCCTTCTCGGAAAACAGAAGGCGGAAGCCCCCGCCGGGGGCGGCGCTGTAGAGGGACAGGCGGATGGTATTGGACCCCAGGTCCACAACGGCGTAATTCATCATCAATCATTCCTTCGGCAGGTTGGGATGGTTTTTATTTTCCCCGGGAAATGCCCCGATCTTCCATATTCTAAGGGGAAATGGTCAAAAGAGCGGCATCCTTTGGTAAAACCCTGGTAAAATCTTCCCGGGCCGGAGGGAAACGGCCCGCAAAAGAAAAAAGCCGCCCCGGCCCCGAATCTCGGGACGGCTGGCGGCTTTTGGGCTCAGAGGGCACGGAGGGCCTCCACAAGCTGGGTTTTCCCTTCGGTTTGGGCGTCCTTCTTTTTGACCACCCGGGCCGGCACCCCCGCCGCCACCACCCCCGGTGGGACGTCCTCGATGACCACGCTGCCGGCGGCGATGACCGAATCCCTGCCGATGCGGACCCCTTCGATGACCACGGCGTTGGCCCCGATGAGGACCCCGTCCTCCACCACCACCGGGACGGCGCTGGCGGGCTCGACGACGCCGGCCAGCACCGCCCCCGCGCCGATGTGGCACCGGCTGCCTACGGTGGCCCGGCCCCCCAGCACCGCCCCCATGTCGATCATGGTGCCGGGCCCCACCACGGCGCCGATGTTGAGGACCGCCCCCATCATGACGACGGCCCCCTCCCCGATCTCCACCCCCTCCCGGAGGATGGCCCCCGGCTCGATCCGGGCGCTCAGCTCCCGCAGGTCCAGCAGGGGCAGGGCGGAATTGCGCCGGTCCCACTCCACCACCATGTCCAGGATGCTCTCCTGGTTGGCGGCCAGGATGGGCCCCAGCTCCCGCCAGTCCCCGAAGATAACCTTGTCCCCGGCGCCGAAGACCTTGGCGGAGCCGTAGTCGATGGGGGCCTTCTCCCGGAGAAAGACCCGCACCGGGGTCTTTTTTTCCGCTGTGCGGATGGTTTCGATGATTTCCCAGGCGTTCATTTTTTCTCCCTTCCTCCTTCCAGCAGCACCTCCTCCAGGGTGTAGAGTCCCGGGGGGCGGCCCGCCAGGGCCCGGGCGGCCCGGAGGGCGCCCCGGGCGAAGACTGCCCGGCTGGCGGCCCGGTGGGTGACCTCCAGGGTTTCCTCCGGCCCCAGGAAAAGCACCGTGTGGGTGCCGGCCTCGGTACCGCCCCGGATGGAATGGACCCCGATCTCCCGGGGGTCCCGGGGGCCGGTGCGGCCCTGCCTCCCCCAGACCGGGACCCGTGCGCCCTCCGGGTCCACCGCCTCCAGCAGCAGCCTGGCGGTGCCGCTGGGGGCGTCCTCCTTGCCCCTGTGGTGGGCCTCCAGGATTTCAATGTCAAAATCCGGCAGGGCCGCGGCCATCCGGGCGGCGGTCTGCCTCAGCGCCGCCGCCCCCAGGGAAAAGTTGGCGCTCCAGAGGACGGGTACCGCCTCCGCCAGCTCCCGGAGGAGCCTGTGGTCCCCGGGGGAAAGGCCGGTGGTGCCGCAGACCAGGGCGGCCCCGGTCCGGCGGGCGTAGTCCGCCGACCGGGGAAGGAGGCCGGGGTGGGAAAAATCCACCGCCGCGTCGGCGGGGGGCAGGGGGGAGGGAGTTCCCGGCTCCAGGATCCCCGCCAGGGCAAGGTCCGGCGCCTCCCGGATCAGCTCCTCCAGGCACCGCCCCATCCTGCCATGGCCGCAGAGAAGGATGGAGGTCACAGCAGCCCCACCTCCTCCATGGCGGCCCGGAGGGCCGCCCGGTGCCCCTCCTCCATGGGGGCCAGGGGCAGGCGGCAGCCCCCCACCTCCATCCCCATGAGGTTCATAGCCTCCTTCACCGGGATGGGGTTCACCTCCGAGAAAAGCTGTCGGATCAGCTCCAGGTACCGGAGCTGGAGCGCCCGCCCCCCGGCCATGTCCCCGGCCAGGCACCGGGCCGCCAGCTGGTGGATCTGCCCCGGAATGAGGTTGGCGGCCACCGAAATGATCCCCGAGGCCCCCAGGGCCATCATGGGCAGGGCGGTGTCGTCGTTGCCGGCGTAGAGGGCGAAGCCCTCCCCCAGGTGCCGGGCGATGCGGGAGGCGTACCCCAGGTCCCCGGAGGCCTCCTTGATGCCGGCGATGTTGGGATGGGCGGCCAGCTCCGCCACCACCTCCTCGGGGATGGCGCAGCCGGTGCGCCCCGGGACGTTGTAGAGGAGGCAGGGGATCTCCACCGCGTCGGCCACCGCGGCGAAGTGGAGGTACATCCCCCGGGCGTTGGTTTTGTTGTAGTAGGGGGCCACCAGCAGCAGGCCGTCGGCCCCCAGGCGCTGGTAGCGGAGGCTTTTTTCCAGCATGGTCCGGGTGGAATTGGAGCCGCTCCCGGCGATGACCGGCACCCGCCCGGCCACCCGCTCCACCGCGAAGCGGCAGACGGCGTCGTCCTCCTCCCGGCTGGTGGTGGCCGCTTCCCCGGTGGTGCCCAGCACCAGGACGGCGTCGGCGCCGCCCGCGATCTGAAACTCCAAAAGCTCCCCCAGCTTCTGGAAATTGACGGCCCCGTCGGGGGCAAAGGGGGTGACAAGGGCGGTGATGCAGCCTTGAAACTTCACAGGCAAGGCCCTCCTTTCCGGCCGCGGGGCAGGGCAGGCCCCTTCCGCAACCTTTGTTACATAGGTATTGCCGGCGGTCCCGTCCTATGAATCCGCCCCCGGCCCCCGGCATACCCATGTAGCGGGGGCGGCCCCGAAAAAATCCGTTTTGGGAGGGGATCCGGTTGGACCGGCTTTTGAGAAAATACCGCAGGGACCTTCACCGCATCCCGGAGCTGGGGCTGGAGCTGCCCCGGACCTGGGCCTATCTGAAAAAAGCCCTGGAGCGGTACCCCTGCCGGGTCTTTTCCCCGGTCCCTTACGGGGTCTGCGCCTATTTTGACTTCGGCCGGGAGCGCACCGCGGCGGTCCGGGCGGACATGGACGCCCTGCCCCTCCGGGAGGAAACCGGCCTCCCCTTCGCCTCCGGGACGCCGGGGCGGATGCACGCCTGCGGCCACGACGGCCATATGGCCATGGCCCTGGCCCTGGGGGCGGAGGCGGCCCGGCAGAAAACCGCCCCGCCCAGGAATCTCCTCCTGGTGTTCCAGCCGGGGGAGGAGATGGGCGGGGGCGGGGAGCGGATCTGCCGCTCCGGGGTGTTCCGGGAGTTTGGCGCCGACCGGATCTTCGGCTTCCACCTCTGGCCCGGCCTGCCGGCGGGGGCGGTGGCCGGGCGCCCCGGGCCGCTGATGGCCGGCAGCAGCGAGGTGACGGTGGAGATCACCGGGAAGAGCTGCCACATCGCCCGGGCGGGGGAGGGGGCGGACGCCCTCCTGGCCGCCGTGGAATTTGTCCGCCGGGCTTACCGGGCGGCGGAGGAGCTGCCCCCCGGGACCCGGCGGCTGCTGAAATTCGGCAGGCTGGAGAGCGGGGAGGCCCGCAACGTGGTCAGCGGGCGGAGCCTCCTTCTGGGGAGCCTCCGGGCCTTTGAGCCGGAAACCCTGGCCTTCCTGAAGGGCCGCCTTGTGGAGGCGGGCCGGGAGGCGGCGGAGGCAACCGGCTGCGCCGTCAGGGTGGGCTTCGGCGGGGAATACCCCCCGGTGGTGAACCACCCCGGGCTTTTCGAGGAGGCACGGGCCCTCCTGGGGGAGGGGCTGCGCCCCCTGGCGGAGCCGGTGATGACCGCCGAGGACTTCGCCTTCTACCAGCGGGAGCTGCCGGGGGTGTTCCTCCTTCTGGGGACGGGGCGGGACACCCCCCTTCATTCCAGCCGCTTCGACTTTGACGAGAGGGCCCTGGAGGCGGGCCTCGGGGCCTACCGGAGGCTTCTGGGGATGGCCTGAGGTCCCTCCGGCAGCCCTTTCAGGAAGGCCTCCAGCCGGTCCAGCCCCTCCCGGAGGGTTTCCTCCCGGCAGCAGTAGGAGAGGCGCGCAAAGCCTTCGCAGCCGAAGCAGGCGCCCGGCACCAGCCCCAGCCCCCCTTCCCGGATGAGGCGGAGGCAGAATTCCTCGGAGCCCATCCCGAAGCCCCCGATAAAGGGGAAGAGGTAGAAGCCCCCCTCCGGCCGGCGGAAGGGGAGCCCCATTTCCCCGAGGCGGCGGCAGGCGTAATCCCGGCGGCGGCGGTAGCCCTCCACCACCGGGGCCAGGTCCTCCTCCAGGGCCCGGACGCAGGCTGTCTGGACCAGGGAGGAGGCCGACACCACCGTGTATTGGTGGAGCTTTTGAAGCTGGGCCTTCACCGGGGCGTCGGCCATGAGCCACCCCGCCCGCCAGCCGGTCATGGCGTAGGGCTTGGAGAAGCTGTCCGCCAGGATGAGCTGGGGCCGCAGCTCCCGGAATTCCCCGGGACCGGGGCAGTCCTCATAGGCAAGCTGGCGGTAGACCCCGTCCCAGAGGATGAAGATGGGCCGCCCCGCCGCCGCCTCCCCCACCGCCGCCAGGGAAGCGGCGCTGTAGGCGCAGCCGGTGGGGTTTGCAGGGGAATTGAGGACAATGGCCCGGGTCCTTTGGTTCAACAGGGGGGCCAGCCTCCCCGGGGTGATCTGGAACCCGTCCCGGGAGGTGTCCAGAAAGCGGCAGACGCCCCCCGCCAGCCCCGCCACCTCCTGGTAAAGGGGGAAGGCGGGGGTGGGGATGATCACCTGGTCGCCGGGGTTCAGCACCCCGGTGAGGGCGATGTAAATGGCCTCGGTGGCCCCGGCGGTGACGATGATCTCCTCCGGGGCGTAGGTAAGGCCGTACCGCCTTTCCCCGAACCGGGCCAGGGCCTCCAGCAGGAAGGGCTCCCCGTTGTTGGGGGGGTAGTGGGTGCGGTCCTGGTCCAGGGCCGCCTTGGCCTCCGCCTTCACCGCCTCCGGCGTGGGGAATTCCGGCTCCCCCAGGGCCAGGGAGATGCAGCCGGGGGTGGCCCGGGCCAGGGCGGTGAACCGCCGGATTCCCGAGGGCCGGGCCCGGAGCAGCCGCCGGTTCATGGGCAGGTCCATAAAAATCCCCTCCTTTCCTTCCGAAATGGATTCAGGGCGGGCTTCCCATGCCGCCCCCTGCTATTTTTATCCGGCCCGCCGGCGGAATAGACCGGACGGCAGGGCAAAAGAGGGCCCCGGGAAGAAGGCGGCGGCGCCGCCCTCCCCGGGGCCCTTGGAAGGAAATGAAAAAGCGGGTTTTAAAGCAGCGAGGACAGGACGCTGGCCTTGGTGACGATGCCCTGGAGCTGCCCGTCGGCGTCCACCACGGCGATGGGGTAGACCGCCTCGGCGGCGATGGGCATGATGTCCGCCACCAGTACGTCGGAGGTGGTGGTCTGGACGTCGGTCTGGATCACCTGGGGGATGGTAAGCCCCTCCTGATGGGCCCGGATGGCGTCCCGGATGGTGAGAATCCCCGCCAGGCGCAGCCGGTCGTCCACCACATAGACGGTGGAGAGGGCGTTTTTGCGCATCTCGTGGATGGCGTGTTCCGGCCCGTCGGAGAGCCGGGCGATGCTGGAGGGGGTGATCATGATGTTGCGCACCGTCAGCACCTTGGATTTGTCGGCGCTGCCGATGAAGTCCCTTACATAGTCGTCGGCGGGGTGGGAGCTCATCTGCTCCGGGGTGTCCACCTGGATCACCTTGCCGTCCCGCATGATGGCCACGGTATCCCCCAGCTTGAAGGCTTCGTCCATATCATGGGTGATGAAGATCACCGTCTTCTGGAGCTTGCGCTGGATCTGGAGCAGCTCAAACTGCATATCCTGCCGCACCAGGGGGTCCAGGGCGGAGAAGGGTTCGTCCATCAGCAGCACCTCGGCGTCGGTGGCCAGGGCCCGGGCGATGCCCACCCGCTGGCGCATCCCGCCGGAAAGCTGCTCGCAGGATTTGTGCTCCCAGCCCTCCAGGCCCACCATGGAGAGGACCTCCATCCCCTTTTCCTCCCGGGCGGCCCGGCGCTGGCTTTCCCCCTTGTCCAGCAGGTCCCACAGGGGGAGGGCGGCGCTGTGGCCCTTTTCCCGGACCTCCAGGCCGTAGATGACGTTGCCCAGCACATCCCGGTGGCTCATGAGGCCGAAGGACTGGAACACCATGGAAATTTTGCTGCGGCGGAAGTCCAGCAACTCCTTCTTGCTCATTTCCTCCAGGTCCCGCCCGTCAAAGATCACCTTGCCGCTGGTGGGGCGGTTGAGCTGATTGAAGCACCGCACCACAGTGGATTTCCCCGACCCGGAAAGGCCGATGATGACGAAAATCTTCCCCCGGGGGATTTCCAGGTTCACGTCCCACAGGGCCACGGTGCAGCCGGTCTTTCTGTAAACCTCGTCCTTGGTGGAGCCGGCTTCCATCATCTTGGCGGCTTCGGATTTGTTGGGGCCGTATAATTTGGAAACGTGTTCCACGCGGATGATAATGTCCTTTTGTTCCATACCCCTGCCCTCCTTACTGGGATTTGCCGCCGCTGCCGGCGTTGTCCGGTTCCGTGACCTGCCGCTGGCCGTTCTTTTCCGAGAACCAGCCCTGGGTGACCCGGTCCAGGATCACCGCCAGGATCACCACGCTGGCGCCGGCGGTGAGGCCCCGGCCGATCTCGATGCGGTTGACCGCCTCCAGCACCTCCATGCCCAGGCCCCGGGCCCCGATCATGGAGCAGGTGACCACCATGGCCATGGCCATCATCAGGGTCTGGTTGACGCCGGTCATGATGGTGGGCAGGGCCTGGGGAATCTGGACCTTGAACATGGACTGCCACTTGGTGGAGCCGAAGGACCTGGCCGCCTCCACCACCTCGTTGTCCACCTGGCGGATGCCCAGGCTGGTGAGGCGGATGACGGGGACGATGGCGTAGATGACGGTGGCGATCACCGCCGAGGCGTTGCCCATGCCGAAGAGCAGCAGGGCGGGGATCAGGTAGACGAAGACGGGCATGGTCTGCATGGTGTCCAGGATGGGCCGGACGATGCGGTTGGCCCGGTCCGAGCCGGAAATGAGGATCCCCACCGGCAGCCCCAGAAGCAGGGCGATGATGACGCTGGAGATGACGATGGAAAGGGTTGTAAGCATCATGTCCCACAGGCCGATGGCCCCGATGAAGGAAAGGAGGAGCCCGTAGAGGATGCCGCTGCGCAGGCTCCTGCGGGCCTTCCAGCCCAGGAGGAAGATCAGCAGCACCAGCAGGATCCAGGGGATGTGGCGCAGCAGCCAGGCGACGCTGTTCACCAGCCACTCCAGGACGCCGCTGATGGCGTCCAGCACCGACGCCGCCTGGACGGCGAAGGCCCGGACGGAATTGTCAATGGCGGCGGTGTCAATGGTGAGGAGCTGGGGGAAGTTGAACAGCCACTGGGAAAGGGAACCGCCGGACGCCTGCTGCCCTTCGCCCCCCAGAGCCGCCCGCAGGGTTTCGGCCTGGTCGGGGGTGAGCCACTGGTCCACCAGCTCGGGGTGGGCCTCGGTGAGGAGCCACCGGGCCACCTGGGAGTGGTCGTTGATGCCGTTGTCCTGCATATAGGCCAGGGCCTCGCTGATGATGGCGGAGGGCATACTGAACTTCGCGAGGAATTCGCAGTATTCGGGGTTGGAGGCGGCAAAGTCGTTGCTCACCGCCACCGTCACCGTCACGGCGGGGCAGGCGCCGATGCCGTCCCGGTAGGTTTCGGGGTTGTAGGGGTCGTCCTCCAGCAGGACAAAGTCATATTTGCCCAGCAGCCAGGTGGGCTCCCAGTAATAGGCCACAATGGGCTCCTGCCGGTCCCAGGCGGAGGTCATGGCGGCGGAGAGGGCCGCGTCGCTGCCGGGGATGACGTAATTGTAGAATTCATCCAGGCCGTAGGCCTCCACCTTTTTCTCCATAATGGTGGTGACCTCCCACCCGGGGATGCCGCCGTAGATGAGGCCCTTGGAGGAGTCCTCGGGATCGGGGAACAGGTGGGCGTAGTCGGCCAGGTCCTTGACGGTTTTCAGGCCGGGGTTGGCGTCGGCCACATACCGGGGGATATAAAGACCCTGGTAGTTGTCGTCAAAATTGACCCCCAGCTCCACAAACTTCCCGGCGGCCAGGTCGTCGTGATAGGTGGGCATATTGTCGGTCCATTCCTCCAGGTTGATGTCGATTTCGCCCTTTATCAGGGCCTCGTGCATAATGGGGGTGGAACCGGGGACCTCCTCCCAGGTGTAGCCGAAGATTTCCTCAGCCACCAGGCCCGCCAGGGCGTTGTTCAGCTTGGCGGAATCCCATCCCACATCGGCGAAAACCAGGGAAGTTTTCTCCTGCGGGGCAGTGGAGGCGGCAGCGGCGCTGCCTCCATAGCCGGCCAGGGCCAGAGCCGCGGCCGCCGCAAGGAGGACGGAAAGAACCTTTTTCATAACATATCCCCTTTCTCCGTGGTCTTGGATGATTTTGCGGGAAATATCCGATCAACGGCCCAAAGGGATGCCCCCGCCCGCCTTGGGGCGGAGGCCGGGCCGAAGAATCATGCCATGGGATCGCCGCCCTGGGTGTGCCCCAGCAGCTGGGACACCTGCTCCAGCTGGGAGAGCTCGCAGGCCACCACCAGGACGTCGCCCTTGTCCAGGCGGGTCTGGGGCCCGGGGGAGAGGAGGATTTCCTCCCCCTTGCGCACTGCCACGATGGTGGCCCCGGTCTTCTGCCGGAACTGCAGCTCGCCGATGCTCCGCCCGGCAGCGGGGGTGCCGTCCGCCACCTCAAATTCATAGGTGCGCAGCCGGTCGCTGTGGCGGAACCGCTCCCCCATGTCGATGATCTGCTGGGTGGTTTCGATGATCTCGCTGTTGAGGGCGTCCCGCTGGGCGGTCAGCTCCCGGAGCCGCACCTTCAGGGCCCGCAGGTCCTTGCCGGCCTGGTACTGCTCCACGTATTCCACCGCCCGCTTCTGGGAAAGGACGGTGGAGCCCACGTTGGCCTGGGTGGAGATGATGCCCATATCCTCCAGGTGC
>CAJFUT010000031.1 GCA_904420255.1 uncultured Angelakisella sp.
CCACCGGCCGGCCGTACATGGCGGCCTGGCCCGGGGAAAAGCGGCACTCCGGGTCGGTGCAGTCCTGGAGGAACAGCACCGCGTCGGCGTCCACCGCCGTGACGGTGAGGCCCCGCATCAGGGCGCGGTTCTCCACATATTCCCCCGGGGTGTCGATGGCGTCCCCCACCAGCTCCACCGTCTGGGTTTTCCGGTACTCCATGGCCTCCCCCGCCAGACACTGGCAGAGGGTGGTCTTGCCGCAGGCCACCCGGCCCATCATCATCAGTCGTTTCTTCACGGCACAGCTCCTCATTTTCCGCAGCGCGGCCCTGGAATTTCATCCCTCAGGTCCTGGTGATTTCGGTGGGGGTGAAATGCAGGGTGTTTTCCAGCACCCGCAGCACCGCCCGCAGGGAAGCCTCCACGCTGGCCACATCCCCGGTGATGATGAGGGAGCCGGAAAAGCGGTCCACAAAGACCAGGCTCACCTCGGCGGCCTTGGTGGCCACATCGGCGCCGATGATGGCCGCCTCGCTGGGGGTGATGGTCATGATCCCCAGGGCCTCCTTCACTTCCCCCACCACACCCAGCTTTTTATACAGGTCCCGGTCCGGGTTGGCAATCAGGTGGGCCAGGGTCACCTGTTTGCCCGGTACAAACTCCTGAATGATCCGCTGCTTATCCTCGAACACCGGGCTCCCCCCTTTCCTGAAAATTCCGTCCCGTCACAGCAGGCTGTTGAAGATCTCCTCCCTGGGGTTGGGGATGACCACCTGGCTCACCAGCAGGCCGTTCTCCCGGGCGGCCGCCACCCCCGCTTCCACCGCCTCATGGACGGCGGCCACATCCCCCGAAAGGATGACAAAGCTTTTCCCGCCGATGCCGGTGCCCAGCCGCACGTCCATCAGGTCCACCTCGGCGGCCTTGACGGCGGCGTCGGCGCCCCAGACGGCGGCGGTGACGCTGAAATATTCCATAACCCCCAGGGCGTTCACCGGGACCGGCTCCACCACCTGGTTGATGGCCAGCAGCACCGCCGGATGGACGCTGGGGATCACCACGCTGTCCACCACATGGGACTGGCCGATGGCCTTCCCCGCCTCCAGGGAGGAGGTCACCGAGGCCACCTCCCCGGAAAACAGGATATAGTATTTCCCCGGGCAGCCCGCCCGGGCAAAGAGCAGGCGGGTTTCCGCCGTTTTCAGGATGCTGTCGGCGGCCTCAACCCCCTTGGCGATGCTGTTCAGCTCCAGGAATCCGATGCACTGGTTCACGGTTCAGCTCCTCCCCTCTTGGATGACGATGGCTCCCTCCGCCTTGACCACGGCGCCGGCGATGGAGGCGTGGAGGTTGGCCCCCAGCTTCCCCTCCGGGCACCGGGCCACCAGCTGGCCCAGGGCCACCTGGTCCCCTTCCCGCACCACCGGCTGGCAGGGGGCGCCGATCTGCTGGTCCAGGGCCAGCACCACCCGGGCCGGGGCGTACTCCTCCAGCCGCTCCAGCTCCTGGCCGTAGTAATCCAGCACCCCGGCCCGGGCGGCGGCCCGGCGGGTGGGCACCCGGCGGCTTTTCCGGTCCGGGCGGGGGGTGAATTCCCCCTCCCCCTTGGGATACCGGATGCCGGCCCCGGCCAGGGCCTCCTTGAGCATGGCGTTGACCCGGCGGGGCTGGAGCCCCATGGGGCAGGCGTAAATCTCGCAGACGCCGCACTGGCAGCAGAGGGCCGCCCGGCGGATGTCCGGGTCGTCCAGCAGCTGGGTGACGTCGGGGCTGACGGCCATCTTCCGCATGATCTTGTGGGGCTCCAGGGGGTGCCCCAGCAGGTACCGGGGGCAGAGCTGGGTGCAATAGCTGCACTGGATGCAGGCGGCCGCGGCCCGGTTCTTCATATGCTCCAGGGAGATGCGCCGGGCGCTGCCCAGATACCCGTCTTCCGGCAGCACCAGGATGCCGGAGGTGGTCTTGGTGACATGGGAGGCCATGGCCTCCTCCATGGTGAGGGCCTTCCCCATCATGGGGCCGCCGGAAACGGCGATCCAACGCTCCGGCAGCGCCCCGCCCGCCAGGCGGATGCAGTCCCCGAAGGAGGTGCCCACCGGCACCCGGAGCACCAGGGGCTCCCGCACCGCCCCGGCCACCGTCAGGTATTTGTGGGTGAAGGGCCTGCCCTCCATGGCGTCCCGGACGGCGCAGGCGGTGGCCACGTTGGTCACCGCGGCCCCCACGTCCAGGGGGATCCCCGCCGGGGGGACCACCCTTCCGGTGACCTCGTACACCATCACCTGCTCATCCCCGGCGGGATAAAAGCTCTCCATCCTGTGGAGGGCCACCGGGCCCCCCCGCTCCCGGATGGCCTCCTCCAGGGCGGCGATCTCCCGGGTATAGGTTTTTTTCAGGGCGATGGTGCAGTCCTCCGCCCCCAGCTCCCCGGCCAGGGCGGCGGCCGCCTCCACAATATCCCCGGCCCGGTGGCGCATCAGCCAGCGGTCGGTGCCCAGGAGGGGCTCGCACTCCGCCCCGTTGAGGATCAGGTGGCGGATCCCCTTCCCCCCCAGCTTGGCGTGGGTGGGGAAGCCGGCGCCGCCGCAGCCCACAACCCCCGCTTCAAAAATCCGCTCCAGGATGGTCACAGCGCCTCACCCCCTATTCCCTGCCCCGCCGGGGCCTTGGCGGCTCCAGGAGGTCCGATTCCTTTTCCACTTCCACCGTGTCGATGATGCCCACAATGGCGCAGTCCACCGGCAGGTCGTCCCGGCCCAGGGCCCGGCGGGCGGTGCTGCCGCTGACCACCAGCACATCCTCCCCGATGCCGGCCCCTACCTTGTCGGCGGCCACCATCACCTGGGGCTCCTTCCTGGGGGTCCCGGTTTCCCGCACCACCATGAACTTGACCCCCTCCAGGGAGTCCTCTTTCTTTGTGGCCCAAACATGGCCGATCACCTTGCAGATCAGCATTTGCCCGGCCCTCCTTTCACAGGTATGTCACCTTCCGGTCCGCGTGGAGGAACACATCCTTGGCCGACGGGGTCAGGACGGTGCCTTTCCGCAGCAGAATCTCCCCGTCCCCCTTTTCCACCAGGCTCCGGGCCAGGGCCTCGGTGACCACCCCGCTGGGGAGGTCCGCCCCGGGGGCGGCGGTGCGCTGGTATTTATCGATGACGGTGGTACCCTGGACCAGCTTCACCCCAAAGGATTGAAGGGTGCGGACATAGCCCTCCAGCAGCTGGTAAAAGGCTTTACTCCCCCGTCCCGCCAGCTTCCGGTGCTCCAGGGCGCAGTCGTAGAGGAATATCTCCTTCCCCATCAGCAGGGCCTTCGAAAGGGCGCAGGTCACCGGCTGGCTGTCCCGGCCCAGGGCGATATCCGCCAGCTGGGTCTGGGTGATGGCGGTGATAAACACCTTTTCAAAGGGCTCGATATCCCCCTGGTATTCCTCCATGGCGCAGAGGCGGTATTTGCTCCGCACCCCCCGGGGCAGCCGCCCGGGGTCCCCGATCACCAGGGCCGCCGGAAGGCCGCTTTTGTCCGCCGGCTCCTCCGGCTCGCCGCCCCCCAGGGTGCGCAGCACCTCCCTGGTGATCAGCTCAATGAGCTGTTCCCGGCTCAGTTCCGCCAAGCTTCCTCACCTTCCCTTCCCCGCCCCACGGCGGGCTCTCCGCTATTTCACGATCCGGCCCAGGGAATCCTTACCCAGGGCGCAGGCGTTGGCTTCGTCAAAATCGATGTGCATGGCCAGGGCGAAGCTCTCCTTCACCCGGACCACCACCTGGTCAAAGGTCACCGGCCGGCCGGAGCTGACCCGCACCCGGACCTCCTCCCCGTCCCGGACCCCCAGGCGGGAGGCGTCGGCGGGGGTCATGTGGATGTGGGCCCTGGCGGCGATGGCGCTCCCCGGGGCGGCAAGCACCCCCCGTTCCCCCACCAGCCAGACGTCCCCGGCCCCGGAAAGGTCCCCGGAAAGGTTCACCGGGGCCCGCACTCCCAGGGTCCTGGCGTCGGTGAGGGAAAGCTCCACCTGGACCGCCCCCCGCTCCGGCCCCAGCACCGCCACATTGGGGATCTCTCCCTTGGGGGTCACCAGCTTCACCCGCTGGTCGCTGAGGAATTCCCCGGGCTGGCTCAGGTCCCGCTTTTTGGTGAGGCGGGCGCCGGGGCCGAAAAGGGCCTCCACCGCCTCCCGGGTCAGGTGGACATGGCGGGCGGACGCCTCCACCGGGAATTCCCCCGGCCCGCCGGCCGCAGGGAGCCCCGCCCCCACGCTGCCGCACTGGCTCAGCACCCGTTCCACCAACTGGCGGATCTCGCTTTCGCAAAAATCCATGGCTTTCCATCCTTTCCCCCGGGGCCCTCCCGCCGGAGGCGGGCCCGGGCTCCCCTCTTTCCGCTTATTTCCCCGCCACCTGGCGGCAGAACAGGATATACACCGCGCTGCTCAGGCGGTTCAGCTCCCGGAGGATATCCGGCCGGGGGGCCTCCCCCGGGGCCTGGAAGGCCGCTGCCGCCGCCAGCTCCGCCTCCCGCACCTGGGTCCGCAGGGTATTGAGGCGCAGGGCCAGCTCCCCCATCTCCCAGGAGGGGACCGGGTGGTCGATGCCCAGCTCCCCCTTCACGTTGTGGGAAACCCGGCGCAGCCCCGCCTGGTCCAGCCCCAGCAGAAGCTCCTCCTTCAGCGGGGCCCCCGTCACCTCGGCCCCCAGCACCGCCCGGACCCGGCCCAGCACCTGGCCCAAGTCCTCCCGGAGCTTCTCCGCCCCCTGGCGGTGGGCCAGGGCCTGGGCCTCCAGGATGGCGGCCTCCAGGCTGTCCAGCTTCCCCCGGAAGGCGATCCGGGGGTGGGTCTTGGGCACCAGCAGGTTCCCCCGCAGGTGGGTCATCTCCTCCGGCTTTTCCTTCCCCAGGGCCCGGCCGGTGGCGGCGTCCAGGTAGGTCCGGACCCCACGGTCCTCCAGCGGGGTCCGGGGCATCCCGCCCCCCGCGGAGCCCGCCGGGCGGACCACCAGCTCAATATCCCGCTTCTCCAGCCAGGCCCGGGCGGATTCGGTGACAAAGACCCCTTCCTCCACCTGGAACCGCCGGGTCCCGGGTGCGGGAGGGTGGCTGCGCAGGTCGGCCTCGGTGATGATCTTTCCCATGGCTTCCTCTCCTTACTTCAGGGTGGGAAGGATATACTCCACCTCGCTGTGGGGCCTGGGGATGACGTGGACGCTCACCAGCTCCCCCACCTTGGCCGCCGCCGCGGCCCCGGCGTCGGTGGCGGCCTTGACGGCCCCCACGTCCCCCCGGACC
>CAJFUT010000032.1 GCA_904420255.1 uncultured Angelakisella sp.
CCCAGGCCCCCCAGGAGGCGGCCCCCGCCCGCTCCCGGTCCAAAAAGGCCGGGGCGGCCCAGGAGGCGGCGCCCCAGGGCAAAAAGCAGGAGCAGCCCCGCCGGAGCCGGCAGCAGGCCGCCCAGGAGCAGCCCTCCAAGGCGGCCCGGAGCGGCGCCTCCCGCCGCCAGAAGGGCGGCAAGGGGGAAGGGAAGCTCATGGAGAACACCACCATGGTGCGGGTCCCCGAGTCGATGAAGTGCCCCATGAAGAAGGCCGCTCCCCAGCTGAAGCCCGGCCGCCCCTCCCTGAAGATCATCTCCCTGGGCGGCCTGGGGGAGATCGGCAAAAACATCACCGTCTATGAGTGCGGCGAGGACATCCTGGTGGTGGACTGCGGCCTGGCCTTCCCCGACGACGACCTGCTGGGGGTGGATTCGGTGATCCCGGATTTCACCTACCTGCTGCGGAACCGGGACCGGATCCGGGGGGTGTTCATCACCCACGGCCACGAGGACCACATCGGCGGCCTGCCCTATCTCCTCCGGGAGATCAACGTCCCGGTGTTCGGCACCGCCCTGACCCTGGGCCTCATCGAGGGGAAGCTCCGGGAGCACGGCCTGGTGGGGAAGGTGAAGCTCTATGTGGTCCGCCCCGGGGATACCGTCAAGGCGGGCTCCATGGCGGTGGAGTTCATCCATGTGAACCACTCCATCCCCGACGCCTGCGCCCTGGCCATCCACACCCCCGACGGCATCGTGGTCCAGACCGGGGACTTCAAAATCGATTACACCCCCATCGGCACCGAGGTCATCGACCTGGCCCGGTTCGGGGAGCTGGGGGGCCAGGGGGTCCTGGCCCTGCTGGGGGATTCCACCAACGCCGAGAAGCCCGGCAGCACCCCCAGCGAGCGCATCGTGGGGGAGAGCTTCGACAAGCTCTTTAAAAACGCCGGCAAAAAGCGGATCATTGTGGCCACCTTCGCCAGCAACATCCACCGCATCCAGCAGATCATCGACACGGCGGTGAAAACCGGCCGCAAGGTGGCGGTATTCGGCCGCAGTATGCTCAACGTGGTGGCGGTGGCAACCGAGCTGGGCTACCTCACCGTCAAGCCCGGCACCATCATCGACATCGACCAGATGCGCAGCTACGGGGACGACCAGCTGGTGGTCATCTGCACCGGCAGCCAGGGAGAGCCCATGAGCGCCCTGACCCGGATGTCCTCCGGGGAGCACCGCCAGGTGCGGGTGGGGCCCAACGACTACATCATCCTCTCCGCCACCCCCATCCCCGGCAACGAGAAGCTGGTGGGCAACGTGGTCAACGAGCTGATGAAGCTGGGGGCCGACGTCATCTATGAGCGGATGTACGACGTCCATGTTTCGGGCCACGCCTGCCAGGACGAGACCAAGATGCTCCTTTCCCTCACCCGGCCCAGGTATTTCGTGCCGGTCCACGGGGAATACAAGCACCTGGTGAAAAATGCCGGGGTGGCCAAGAGCATGGGCTACAGCGACAAGAACATCATCATCTCGGACATCGGCAAGGTCATCGAAACCGACGGCGTCAATATGCGGCTGGCGGGGATGGTGCCCTCCGGCCGGGTGCTGGTGGACGGCCTGGGGGTCGGGGACGTGGGCAGCGTCGTCCTCCGGGACCGCAAGCTCCTCTCCGAGGAGGGCCTCATTGTGGTGGCGGTGGCCATCGATTCCGCCACCGGCGAGGTGGCGGCGGGGCCGGATCTGGTTTCCCGGGGCTTCGTCTATGTCCGGGAGAACGAGGAGATCATGGCCGGCGCCCGGGAGGCGGTCCTTTCCTCCCTCAATAAATGCAAGCTCACCGGCTTCCGGGACTGGAGCAGCATCAAGGGGAAGATCCGGGATGAGCTTTCGGATTATATCTATACCCGCACCAAGCGCCGCCCCATGATCCTCCCCGTGCTGCAGGAAATTTAAAAGAGTATTTCAGGGCGCCCGGCTGTTTTCGCGGCCGGGCGCTTTTGCCCGCCCCGGGGAAAAGGGGGGCGGAACGGGGTTGCCGCCCGGGGGGTTCTGTGTTATACTATAGTCCAATATACCTCTGGGAAAAGGGAGGGTAAACAGCGATGCTGGACCGTATGAATCTTTACCGCCCGGTGATTTATGGACTGCTGGTGTTCAGTGCCCTGATAACCGGCGCGTCCTATTTTTTTGTGGATACCAAGCTGTTCCTGATCCTGGCTCTGCTGTGGGCGCTGATGGCCCTCTGGGCCCTGCTCTGCTGCGCGCGCATCGCCCGGAATACCGACCGGCAGCTGATGGCCCTCCGGGAGTCCCTCTTCGGGGCCCAGCGGGACTCGGTGGCGGAGTTCCCCATGGCCACCATGATCCTGCGGGAAAACGGGGAGGTGCTCTGGTGCAACGACCAGTGCCGCCGCCATGTGCTGGGCGGGGAGGACGCCTTCGGCAAAAATATCGCCCAGCTGATGCCCCAGGTGGACCTGCTGGGGGAGATGCCCCCGGAGGGGCAGAACGTCACCATCCGGGGCCGGATGTATAACCTTTATATCGTCCGCACCGACCGCCAGGCGGAGCCGGTGTACGTCCTCTATTTCATCGACGACCACGACCTGAAGGTCTACGCCAAGGAGTACTTCGATTCCCGCCCCTGGGTGCTGATCATGGTCATCGACAACTTCTCCGAGCTGTTTTTGGACGCCAAGGAGAACGAGCGCAGCAAAACCATGGGGGAGATCGAGCACATCATCGAAACCTTCGCCGAGGAAAACTGCGGCCTTCTCAAGAAGCTGGAGAAGGACCGCTATATCGCCGTCATCGAGGACCGGTATATGCGGAAGGTGGAGGCCAACCGCTTCCAGATCCTGGACCAGATCCGGGGCATCACCGCCGGGGACCGGATCTCCGCCACCATGTCCATCGGGGTGGGGAGCAAGGAGGGGAGCCTCCATGAATCCGAGGCCCTGGCCCGCCAGGCCCTGGATATGGCCCTGGGCCGGGGCGGCGACCAGGCCGCCGTCAAGCTCCGGGACGGGTACGAATTCTTCGGCGGCGTTTCCAAGGGCGTGGAGAAGCGCAACAAGGTCCGCACCCGGATTGTGGCCAACGCCATCACCGAAATGGTCCAGACCAGCGACAACATCCTGGTGATGGGCCACCGCTTCGCCGACCTGGACTGCGTGGGGGCCGCCGTGGGCCTCTGCGCCGGCCTGCGGAACATGGGCAAAACCGCCCGGATCGTCCTGGACCAGGGGCGGAGCCTTGCCCAGCCCCTGGTGCGGAAGATGCGGCAGGCGGGGATGGGCGGGCTCTTCATCTCCCCGGCGGAGGCCCTGGAAAACCTCCCCGCCGATACCCTCCTCTTTGTGGTGGATACCCATGTCAAGACCCTGCTGGAATCCCCGGAGGTCTACGCCGGCTGCAAGAATATCGTGGTCATCGACCACCACCGCAAGATGGTGGACCACATCGACAACGCCATTATCTTCTTCCACGAGCCCTACGCCTCCTCCGCCTGCGAGATGGTGGCGGAGTTGGACCAGTACCTGGGGGAGAAGCAGAAGGTCAGCCCCCTGGAGGCGGAGGCCATGCTGGCGGGGATCATGCTGGACACCAAGAACTTCACCCTCCGCACCGGGGTGCGCACCTTTGAGGCCGCGGCTTTCCTGCGGCGGATGGGGGCGGACACCATCGAGGTGCGCAAGCTCTTCACCTCCAGCATGGAGGCGTACCAGAAAAAGACCCAGCTGGTGGCCTCGGCCCAGGTCTACCGCGGCTGCGCCATCGCTTACACCATGATGCAGATGGAGGACATCCGGGTGGTGGCCTCCCAGGCGGCGGATGAGCTGCTGAACATCAACGGGGTGGACGCCTCCTTCATCCTTTTCACCTCCGGCACAGGGGTGAACCTCTCCGCCCGGAGCATGGGGGCCGTCAATGTCCAGGTGATCATGGAGGCCCTGGGGGGCGGGGGGCATCTCACCATGGCCGCCGCCCAGCTTGCCAACATCACCATGGATGAGGCCCGGGCCCGGCTCCAGGAGGCCATCGACCACTATTTTGAAAACACCGCCGCTTCTTCGGCGGCCAATACCAATACAGCCCAAAGCTGACCAAGGGGGAAATCAAGATGAAAGTGATTCTGACACAGGACGTCAAGGGCTCCGGCAAAAAAGGGGAGCTGGTGAATGTTTCCGACGGCTACGCCAACAACTTCCTGCTCAAGCGCGGCATGGCGGTCCCCGCCACGGCCCAGGCCCTCAATGAGCTGAAGAACCGGGAGGCCGCCCAGGCCCACCGCCTGGCGGAGGAGAAAAAGGCCGCCGAGGCCGCTGCCCGGCAGCTGGAGGGCAAGACGGTGAAGGTCACCGCCAAGGCCGGCGCCGGCGGCAAGCTTTTCGGCTCGGTGAGCACCAAGGAGATCGCCGAGGCCATCCAGCGGGAGCTGGGGGTGGAGCTGGACAAGCGGAAAATCTCCCTGGACGCCGAGATCAAGGCCTTCGGCACCTACACCGCCGAGATCCGCCTCTATAACGGCGTATCCGCCAAAACCTACGTGGTGGTGGGGGAGGAGGGCTGAGGCCCTTTCCCCGAAACAATTCTAAGGGAAGGAGGGACGCGCCTTGGCGGAGGAGCTCCAGAATCTTGATATTTACAGCCAGGCGCTGCCCTACAGCCTGGAGGCGGAGCAGAGCGTCCTGGGGGCGATGCTGCTGGACGCGGCCTGCGTCCCCCAGGTGATGGAGCTGGTGCGGCCGGAGTACTTCTACCGCCGGCAGCACCAGGACCTTTTCGCCGCCATGATCCGGATGTTCACCATGGGGGAGAACATCGACGTGGTCACCGTCCTGGAGGCCGCCCGGCGGGAAAAAATCTTCCAGTCCGCCGAGGACGCCAAGATCTACCTGACCCAGCTGGCCCAGGTGGTGCCCACCACCGCCAACGTGGAGGCCTACGCCGTCATCGTCCAGGAGAAGTATTACCTCCGCAGCCTCATCACCGCCGGGCGGGAGGTGGTGGAAAACGCCATGGACCCCCAGGCCGACGCCGCCCAGCTGCTGGATTTCGCCGAGCAGCGGATCTACGACATCCGCCAGGGCCGCCAGAGCGGCAGCATCCTGCCCATCTCCAAGGTGCTGGTGGAAACCTACGACCACCTCCAGAAGATCAGCGGCGAGGACCGGAAAAATTACCTGGGCCTCTCCACCGGCTACCGGGCCCTGGACGCCATGATCACCGGCCTGAACAAATCCGACCTGGTCCTCATCGCCGCCCGCCCCGGCGTGGGCAAGACCGCCTTCGCTCTGAATATCGCCTCCAATGTGGCCAAGGGCTCCGGAAAGGCGGTGGCCATCTTCTCCCTGGAGATGAGCAAGGAGCAGCTGGCCCAGCGGCTCCTTTCCGCCGAGGCCCTGGTGGAGAGCCAGAAGCTCCTCACCGGCAGCCTCACCGACGCCGACTGGGTCAACATCGCCAAGGCCACCCAGACCCTGGCGGCCGCCCCCATCTATGTGGACGACAGCGCCATCACCACCGTGGCGGACATCAAGGCCAAGCTCCGCAGGATCCGCAACCTGGGCCTGGTGGTCATCGATTACCTCCAGCTGATGACCAGCGGGCGGAATATCCAGAACCGGGTCCAGGAGGTTTCGGAGATGACCCGGAACCTGAAGCTCATGGCAAAGGAGCTGGATATCCCGGTGATCACCCTCTCCCAGCTCTCCCGGAGCATCGAATCCCGCAGCGACCACAAGCCCCTCCTTTCCGACCTGCGGGAATCCGGCTCCATCGAGCAGGACGCCGATATTGTCATGTTCCTCCATCGGGAGGCCCTTTATAACGACCAGGAAAGCGTCAACGACGCGAAATGTATCGTGGCCAAGAACCGCCACGGAGAAACCGGCTCCATCAACCTCTATTGGGACGGGCAGTACACCCGTTTTTCCAGCGTGGAGTACGGCAGGGAATAAAACTTCCCCGGGAGGCGCATTATGTCCCAGGAGGGCTTGTTGGAAAAGGCCCGTGCCGCGGTGCTCCGGCACCGTATGCTGCAGCAAGGCGATACCGTCGCTGTCGGAGTTTCCGGCGGCGCCGATTCGGTTGCCTTGCTTGATTTTTTATGCCGTTTGGGGGAAGGCTACAGTTGGAAGCTTCTGGTCTGCCACCTGAACCACCGCCTCCGGGGGGAGGAAGGGGACCGGGACCGGGAGTTTGTCCGGGGGCTTGCCCGGGAGCGGGGGCTGCCCTTCCTCCTGGAGGAGGCGGACGCCGCCGCCGAGGCCTCCCGCCGGGGCATCTCGGTGGAGGAGGCGGGCCGGGAGCTGCGGTACGCCTTCTTCGCCCGGTGCGCCGGGGAAGAGGGGAAAATCGCCACCGCCCACACCCTTTCGGACAGCATGGAAACGATGCTGCTGAACCTCTGCCGGGGCACCGGGGTCCGGGGGCTGCGGGGGATCCCGCCGGTGCGGGGCAATATCGTCCGTCCCCTCATCGGCTGCACCCGGGCCGAGGTGGAGGCCTACTGCCGGGAGCGGGGGCTCGCCTGGGTCACCGATTCCACCAACGCCTCC
>CAJFUT010000033.1 GCA_904420255.1 uncultured Angelakisella sp.
GGGGACTGGTCCCCCCGTGAGGGCCGACCTGCCCCGAAGGGGCGGGCCTTCCGCAGAAGGCCCTCGGCCCTTGCACCCCCCGCTGGAAGGCTGTCGCCCTGCACGGGGGCCCGGGGGCCTCGCCGGTCAATCTTTGGCCACTTTCTTTTGATCAAGAAAGTGGCGACCTCGGTCCAGGCCGATGCCTAACTTCTTCTCAAACCACTGCATTACCCATGGCACAAGGTAAAAAAGAATCCCAGCGCTGAAAGCGAATCTAAGATTGAGGAAGGCGCTGCGCAGCAGAAAGAGGTGGGGGCCTCAGGCCCCCAAAGAGCGGCGCACAGGCCAACGATTCAGAATCCGCAGTTCACAGACAACAAAAAAAGAACGGCCAAAGCCGTTCTTTTTTCGTTGGCAGTCATCCTCAGCCGGCAGCGTTGAGCTTCACAGCCAGGTGGGCCTTTTTGCGGGCCGCGGTATTCTTGTGAAGAAGGCCCTTGGCGGCAGCCTGGTCGATCTTCTTCATGGCCAGGGAAACCGCAGCCGCCCTGTCGTCGGCGGAGCCGTCAATGGCGGCCTCAGCCTTCTTGATGGTGGTTTTCAGGTTGGAGTTGATGGCCTTGTTCCTCAGGGTCTTGGTGGCGATGACCTTCACTCTTTTTTTGGCGGACTTGATATTCGGCATAGTGACACCTCCTTCACTCTCATTGACAGTACAAGTTATCTTACCATGTTCCCGCGGCAAATGCAAGAGCCTTCCGCAAGTTTTTTTGGGAAAAACCCCGGCGGGAGGCCCCTCCACAAGGGGCTGTGGTCACATCCCACTAGATATGGTGTCCTCCCCCTCCCGGCTCTCGGGCGCCTCCGGCATTTCCCGGGGAATGGGGAAGCCCTCCCGGGACATGAGGAGGTTCAGGGCCTCCTGGGAATCGGGGGAAACCGCCGGCTTTGCCGCCGCCAGGAGCCCCGCCGCCCCCAGGATGACGGCGCTGCCCAGCACCTTGCGCAGGGTGAAGCCCTCCCCCAGCCAGACCGCCCCGGCCAGGCTGCAGCTCACCGGCTCAAAGAGGCTGAACACCGCCGCCGTGGTGGCGCTGAGGTACCGCACCCCCATCTGGAGGAGCACCACCGCGAAGAAGGAGGCCCCCACCGCCACCAGGAAGGTGTAAAGGAAGGCCCTGGGAGGCAGAAGGAAGACGATCTGCCCCAGGGGGAGGTTGCAGCAGAGCATCCCCAGGGCCACCGACCCCGCCATATAGAAGGCGGTGAGGAAGGGGTCCAGCTCCCGCAGGCAGGTTTTGTCCACCCCCACCATATAAATGGCGTAGGTGACGCTGGAGCAGAGGGCCAGCGCCACCCCCAGGGCGGCGTTGGAGCCGCCCCCCGGCTCCAGGAACAGCACAACCCCCAGGCTGGCGGCGGCCAGGGCGATGACCTTCGGCCTGCCCAGCCGCTCCCCGAACAGCGCCCGGCAGATCAGGGCCACAAACACCGGGTACATAAAGTGGAGGGTGGTGGCAGTGCCGATGCCCACATAGGAATAGGAGGTGTAAAGCAGCAGGGTGGTGACGCCGCGGCCGAAGAACCCCACCAGGAGCAGGCAGAGGAGCTGCCGGCGGCTGACCCGCAGGCTGGCCCGGCGGATGAGCAGCACCGCCAGCAGCACCGGCATCACCAGCACCTCCCGGTAGAAGGTGGTGGTGATGGCGTTGCTCCCCAGCTCATAGGTCCTGCTGGCCAGCACCGGGGTGACCCCGAACAGCAGCGCCGAAAGAACGGTGAGAAGAATCCCCTTGGCCCTTGTGTCCATTCCTCCGCCCCCTTCCCCGCTTTGGCTCCTCTTATGATACTCCTTCCCCCGGCGGGAAGTCAAGGCGGCGCGGCCCGGCAGCTATGCTTATTATATAATATATGTATATATGTGCCTGCATAACGGCCGCCCCGGCAGGCGGCCAAAGAAAAAGGCGCCCCCGCTGGGGCGCCTCTTTGTTTCCGTGGGGAAGGGGAGCTCTTACTGCTGCTCCTTCATCTTGGCAAAGCACTCGCTGCAATAGACGGGGCGGTCCTCCCGGGGACGGAAGGGAACCCGGGCCTCTTTGCCGCAGTTGGCGCAGACGGCGGTGAACATCTCACGGTCGGAACGCTGGCTGGCCTTGCGGGCGTCACGGCAGGCCTTGCAGCGCTGGGGCTCATTGGCGAAGCCTCTCTCAGCGTAGAATTCCTGCTCGCCGGCGGTGAAAATGAACTCCTGGCCGCACTCTTTGCAAACTAGCTTCTTGTCTTCGTACATACTAACATACCTCGCTTATGGATTTTTACCCGCGCAGGCTCCAAAGCGAGTGAACCGCATTTGGATTTGCTGGGGGCAATATTTCTCAACCTGGCGTATCCAGGCTGACGACTGGGGATGGTTCCTTGCCGGTCCCTAGACCGACCGCAGCTTCCGTCTGACTCTTTGTAGGGCGTTGTCCACAGCTTTAGAAGTAGTACGAAGTAGTTGTGAGATTTCCGAATAAGAGTGACCGCTTAGGTAGAGGGTCAGGGCCCTCTGCTCAAAACCGGATAATAGGGTGTCGATCCTGCCCTTCAATTCCTCCACCTGCTCGGCGATGATGATTTCCTCCTCCGGGCTGACGTGCTGGTCCTGACGGGCCTCGTCCAGCTCCTCCAGGGGGGAATAATCGCTGAGGGGGCGGCTTTTCTGGGAAAGGGCGGCCTTGGCCGCCGTGGCCATGGTGGAAGCGACGCAGACCGAGGCGAAGGTGGCGAAGGCGCTCTGGCGCCCATCGTAAAGCCGGATGGCTTTCAGCAGGCCGATCAGGCCCTCCTGCACCACATCCTCCGCGTCCATCCCCGGCAGGAAATACCTGGCGGCCCGATGCCGGATCATGGGCAGGTACCTGGCCACCAGCTCCCCGACGGCGGAATCGTCCCCCGAGCGGGCGGCGCGGATCAGGTCCTCATCTGTAAGGTTCTGCAGTGCCTTTGTCATTGTTCGCTCCCGGATTCCACAGGCTAGGGCTACGCGACGTTTATTATTGTACCCTTCTTTCACCCGGTTGTCAAGAGAGGTTTGTGTGTTTTTTACAAAAATTACTTTTTCTTCCAAAGAAACTTTGGGAAACGACACGCCATTTCCGGGGCCGACCGGCTATTTGGTGGCCGGCCCCTGCCGGGACCCCCTTATCTTGTGATTTGCGGGCCTTCCGCGCCCTTGGCCGCACTTGCATTCCCCGGCGATTTATACTATAATGGAGCCATTCGCTTCGCCGGTGTGATGGAATGGCAGACGTGACGGACTCAAAATCCGTTGGTAGCGATACCGTGTGGGTTCGAGTCCCACCACCGGCACCAGCAAAGGCCCCCCATGGCGTGCCCCGCCATGGGGGGTTTTTGATGGTCCTGCCGCGGTGAGGACTCGAACAGGCCGGCCCACCGCAGTGGGCAAAAAACAGTCCGGTGGACTGTTTTTTAGGCCGCGGGTAGAGTCCCACCA
>CAJFUT010000034.1 GCA_904420255.1 uncultured Angelakisella sp.
AAAACCTCGTAAAAATGGTGCGTTTTCAACACGTCAGGCCGTGATGAAACCGGATGAAGAGACCGGCGGGGTGTTCCCCACCATGAAGCCTTTGGATCAATAAGTCGAGGGCCTGAAACCTCTGGACTGACAAAAGCGGTCCCCGGCGCGGCTGCGCCGGGGACCGCTTTTTCCGTTCTGCCCCTGAGGGGGCCCTCATTCCCGGAGGGCGAACTGCCACTTGCAGCAGCAGGAGGGGTCGGTAACCTCGGGGTAGCAGCTGAGGCACCGACAGGTGATGCGGTCGTCAATGGCCCGGGCGAACCCCTCGTATTCGATAATCCCCACCGCCTTGCAGGGGTGGAAGGGCATCCCCTTCCGCTCCCGGGCCCGCTGGACCCGGCAGTCCACCGAGGTGTAGGTGAGGGTGTCCCCCTCCACCTGGATCCGGTCCTGGTTGAGGTTGGCGTAGAACCGCAGCCTCAGCGCCCGGGCCAGCCCCTCCAGGCCGGGGCGCTCCCCCAGCCCCAGGAACTCCTTGATCCGCCGGGCCTCGATGACGGTGAACCGTCGCCACGCCTCGGCGTCGTGGTACATGGCCTCCTCCATCCCCAGCTTCCGCTCCACCGACTGGAACCAGACGCCGTCCATGGCCAGCCAGTTTTTGGAATAGATTTCAATGAGGCGGATCAGCTCCTCCTTGGTGAAGGCGGAGAGGTTCTCCCGGTTCTGCATATAACATCCTTCCTTCCCTGGAATGTTTCCCCATCCCCTGCAGCTGAAAGAGCCCCCTCCGCCAGCCGGGACCGGACGGAAGGGGCTCTGCTCCGGGAATCAGCCCTGGAGATAAGGCAGGGGATTGGTGTGCTGGCCGTCGATGCGGATTTCAAAGTGGAGATGGGGCCCGGTGGACCAGCCGGTGCTGCCCACGTTGCCGATGTTCTCCCCCTTGCTGACATAGTCCCCCACGCTGACGTTGATACTGCTCAGATGGCCGTAAAGGGTGGAATAGCCGCCGCCGTGGTCCACGATGATGTACTTGCCGTAGCCCACGCCGGGGGTATAGGTGCTCTTGGTGAAGCTGACGGTGCCGGAGTTGGAGGCCACCACGCTCTTGCCGTTGACGTTGGAGCCGGTGAAATCCACCCCGGTGTGGAAATCGGTTCCGTTAAAACGCCAGCCGTAATAGGAGCTGATGTAGGTATAGCCGGGGACGGGGTACATGAAGCCGCCCCCCACGTATTCCCCACTGCTCTCCATGGAGGCGTAGATCCGGTCGATCTCCTCCTGGGCCTCCTTCATCTCCTGCTGTTTGGCCTCCAGGTCGGCCAGAAATTCCTGCTCCATCTGGGAGATGTTCTGGATCTCGGAGATGGTGGCGTTGAGCTTGGCGTCCAGCTGCTGCTTTTTGTCCTCCACCTCGGCCTTGGTGCCGGAAAGCTCCTCCCGGTCCGCCTCCACCGCGGCCTTGGCCTCCTCCACATTGGCCAGGGTCCGCTCCAGCTCGTCCAGAAGGTCCTGGTCATGCTCCGCCACCCGCTTCAGGTATTCGCTGCTGGAGAGGAAGTCCCCAAAGGAATCCGCCCCCAGCACCAGGGAGATGACGCTGGTGTTCTCGCTCATGTACATGGCCCGCATCCGGCTTTTGAAAAGCTCATAGTTCTCGGCGATGCTTTCCTCCAGGCCGTCGATCTCGGCCTCTTTGTTGGCGATCTCGGTTTCCAGGGCGACGATCTTCTCCTCCAGCACCGCGATCTGGTCCCGGATAATGCTGATCTCCTGGGTGGTCTTGTCCTTGATGGCCTCCTGCTTGGCCTTCTCGGTCTGGGCGTTGTCGATCTTCTCCTGGAGGGCCTCCGCCTCCTTCTCCAGCTGCTCGTACCGCTCGTTGAGGTCGGCGATGGCGTCCTCCTCGCTGGACGCCGCCAGGGTGCGGGGGGCCGACACTGCCAGCATCCCCGCACAGAGGCAGACCGCCGTAAGCTTTTTCACCAGGGATTTCATGGGATTCGGTTGCTCCTTTCCGATAAAACCGGGGCCGTCAGACCTTCAGGTAGCGCCCCACAAAGAACAGGCTCCCCACGATGCCGAAGGCCACCCCCGCGGCGGCGAAGCCTCCCAGCATCCAGAGGGCGATGCTTTCAAACTGGATCAGGTTCTGGTAAGCCAGCTGGAGCCAGGAGGAGGTGGCGCTCCCCATCCACTCCAGCAGGTAGTAATACCCCACCCACAGCAGGCCGAAGGCCAGCAGGGCGGAACACAGGCCGATGATGACCCCCTCCACCAGGAAAGGGAGGCGGATAAAGGCGTCGGTGGCACCCACATACTTCATAATGCTGATCTCCCGCCGGCGGTTGAAGATGGTGACCTTGATGGTGTTGCTGACGATGATCACCGAAACCATCGCCAGAATGGAGACAATGCCGATGCCCCCCACATTGACCGCCTTTTTGATCCCCACCAGGGTGGAGGCCACATCGGTGGGGGAATTGACGCTGAGGACCAGGTCCAGGTCCTCGATCTGGGAAACGGTAGCGTCCAGCTGCTCCAGGTCCCGCACCTTGACGTAATAGGTGGCGGGAAGGGGGTTGTCGTCCAGGAGGGCGTCCATCAGGTAGGCGGAATCCCCCAGCTTTTCCATCTGGTTTTCCAGAGCCTCCGCCTTGGAGATGTACTGGACCGAGGCCACGTTGGCGATGCTTTCCAGCTCCGCCCCCAGGCCCTCGGCCTCGGCCTCGCTGGCGTCGTCCTCCACAAACACCACCACGTCGTTCTGGCTTTCAATGTACCCCATCACCGCGTCGGCGTTGAGGGAAAAGAGCACCGCCGCCCCGATGAGGAGCATACAGGCCACCAGCACGCCGATGGAGGCCACCGACATCTGGCGGTTGGCGTGGATATTCCGCGCCCCCTCCCCGATGAGGTACTTCAGGCTGCTGGCGTTCATCGGGGCCGACCTCCTTTGTCCAGAATGACCCGGCCCTTCTCGATGCCGATGATCCGGTGGTCGAACTGGGTCACCAGGCCGTGCTCATGGGTCACCATGACGATGGTGGTGCCGCATTTGTTGATCTCGTTGAGGAGGTCCACAATTTCGTAGCTCAGCTCCGGGTCCACATTCCCGGTGGGCTCGTCCGCAACGATGAGGGCGGGGTTGTTCACCAGGGCCCGGGCCAGGGCCACCCGCTGCTGCTCGCCGCCGCTGATCTCGGGGGGATAGCTCCGGGCCTTTTTGGCCAGCCCCAGGAGGTCCAGGATATAGGGCACCCGGCGGCGTATGTATTTGGACGAAACGCCGGTGACCTGAAGGGCGAAGGCCACGTTTTCATAAACCGTCATGGTGGGGATGAGCCGGAAATCCTGGAACACCACCCCCACTGTGCGCCGGAAGGCCGGAATCTCCCGCCGCTTCATGGTGTTCAGATTGTAGCCATTCACCAGCACCGTGCCCTTGGTGGGGGTTTCTTCCCGAAGGAGCATTTTGATGAGGGTACTTTTGCCCGCCCCGGAAGGCCCTACAATGAAAACGAACTCGCCCTTTTCAATCTGGAGGGAAACGTGGTGGAGGGCGTGGGTGCCGCTTTCATAGGTCTTGGACACATCTTTGAATGTAATCATGGTTCACCGCCTTGCGCTTGGGATCCTGCTGCCGCGGGGCTCCGGCGGTCCGGGCCCGCCCGCCGGAGCGGGCGGCAGATGCCAAAACAGCGTCCCTCCAAAAAACCGCACCCCGGTCCTTTGGAGCAGCGCCGTTTGGCGGCATAAGCCGCAGCAATCATATTCTACAACTTGTAGAGTTTTCTGTCAACCTTCAAGATTTCCCACTCCGGCCCGGGATCAGTACTTCACCGGGTTGGCGGTGAGGTATTTCTTCACCATGAGGGCCACCTTGAAGACGATGGCGTGGTCGAATTCCCGCAGGTCCAGGCCGGTGAGCTTCTTGATCTTCTCCAGGCGGTACACCAGGGTGTTCCGGTGGACGAAGAGCTTCCGGGCGGTC
>CAJFUT010000035.1 GCA_904420255.1 uncultured Angelakisella sp.
CAATTGACATCGGGGCAAAAAGCGATTATACTTTACCTCGTTGGGCAAGGGCGCCGGGAGAGGGGATCTCGCGGCGCTTTTTGGTACGCGGCCCCGGCTCCGGCGGCGCCTGCCGGGTCCGCCCCGGGAAAGGGAGGAATTGGATGAGAAGATTGTGGTACAACGGGACGGTGATCTCGATGGACCCCGGGATGACCCGCTATGAGGCCGTGGGTGTGGAACAGGGGAAGATCGTCTTCCTCGGCACCACCCGGGAGGCCCTGGCCCGGGATTGGGACGAGGCCCGGGACCTGCAGGGCGCCTGCGTCCTCCCCGGGTTTACCGACAGCCATATGCACCTGCTCCACTACGCTTGGCTGCAAAGGAACCTCTCCCTCTTTGGGGCCGGGTCGGTGGAGGAGGTGGTCCGGCGGTGCCGGGAGCGGATCCTGCGGGACCGGCCGGGATACCTCATCGCTCAGGGCTGGAACCAGAATTCCATGGCGGAGGGACGGATGCCCACCCGCCGGGACCTGGATCAAGCCTCGGAGGAGGTGCCCATCTGCGCCCTGCGGGCCTGCCTCCACATCGCCGCCTGCAATTCCGCCATGCTCCGGCGGATCCGGGCCCTGCCCCATCTGGAGCCGGAGGTGCTGGCCAAGGTGGATTTCGACCAAGGCATCCTCCGGGAGGAGGCAGTCCACCTCTACCGGGAGGTGATCCCCCCCGAGGATGACCAGTCGGTTCGGGAGATGATCCTGCTGGCCCAGCGGGACCTGAACGCCGCCGGCATCACCTGCGTCCATACCGACGACCTGCGGACCATCGCCGGCTTCGACCCCTTCCGCCTCATCGCCCTGTTCCGGGAGATGGAGGCCCGGGGGGAGCTGACGGTGCGGATTTATGAGCAATGCCAGCTTTCGCCGGAGGAGTTCGAAAGGTTCCAGGCGGTGCGCAGCGACCCCGGCGACCGGGAAAGCCTTTTCCGCACCGGCCCCCGGAAGCTCCTCCAGGACGGCTCCCTGGGGGCTCGCTCCGCCGAAATGGAGGCGGGCTACCAGGACGACCCGGGGAACTTCGGCATCCCCGCCTACACCGAGGAGGAGCTGTTCCAGATGGTGGACGCGGCCCAGCGGGCCCGGATGGACGTGGCGGTTCACGCCATCGGCGACCTGGCCCTCCGAAAGGTCTGCGCCGCCGTGGACCGGGCGGAGCGGGAGCATCCCTGGCCGGGTCGCCGCCACGGCGTCGTCCACGCCCAGACCACCCCGCCCGCCCTGCTCCGGGAGATGAAGCGCCTGGGGCTCCAGGCCTATATCCAGCCCATCTTCATCGATGCGGATATGGAGATCATCGCCCAGCGGGTGGGGGAGGAGCGGGCCGGGCACTGCTATAACTGGAGGACCATGGAGGAGCTGGGAATCCCCCTCAGCGGTGGCTCCGACTGCCCGGTGGAGCCCTTCGATGTGCTGGACAACATCCGCGCCGCCGTCACCCGGAAAAACCGCCGGGGGACCCGGTCCTGTCTGCCGGAGCAGGCCCTGACGGTGGAGCAGGCCCTCCGGCTCTTCACCTCCGGCGCCGCCTGGCCCAGCCACGACGAGGGGGTCCGGGGCACCCTGGAGCTGGGCCGCCAGGCCGACCTGGCGGTGCTGGACCGGGATCTTTTCGCCGTCCCCCCCGATACCTTTCCCCAGGCGGTTGTCCTGGAAACGGTTCTCGCCGGCCGCACCGTTTACCGGCGGTGAAAGGGAAAAACAAAGGGATTCTGCATCCCTTGAAAGAACAGGAGGAAAAGTCATGAGCGTTCTGCTTCTGAACCGCGCCCAGGTCAAAAGCGTCATCCGCATGGAGGACGTCATCCGGGAGGTGCGCAATGTCTACCGGCTGAAATCCGAGGGGATGTCGGTGATCTGGCCCCTGGTGAATTACGAATTCACCGACCAGCACGCTGCCATGGACATCCGCTCCGGCTATGTCAAAGGGGCCCAGCTCCACGGCTTAAAGATGCTGAACAATTTCCCCAGCAACCGGGAGAAGGGCCTGCCCCCCTTCAACGGCATCATGATGGTCTACGATTCCAACACAGGCATCCCCATCGGCATCCTGGACGCCACCTATATCACCAATATGCGCACCGGCGCCGCCGGGGCCCTGGGGGTGGACCTGCTGGCCCGCAAGGACGCCGCCACCCTCTTTGTGCTGGGGGCGGGGAAGCAGGCCCCCTTCCAGATCGCCGCCACCCTGCTGCTGCGCCCCGGCATCCGCAAAGTCTATGTGGCCGACCCCCCGGCCCCGGAAAACGCCGTGCGGTTTGCGGAGGGCCTCCCCGGCCTCCTGGCCGCCGATTTCGGCATCGACGCCTCCGGGGTTTCCTTCGAGGCGGCGGCGGACCTGGCCCCCGCGGTGGGGGAGAGCGACGCCATCATCACCGTCACCCCTTCGCGGAAGCCTGTCATCCGCAAGGAGTGGCTGAAGAAGGGTGTCCACCTCAGCTGCCTGGGCTCCGATATGGAGAGCAAGCAGGAGATCGAAAGCGCCATCTTCCAGGGGGCCGGCATCTACGCCGACGACCGGGCCCAGTGCATCCGGGTGGGGGAGATGGAGCTGCCCATCAAGGAGGGGGTCATCTCCCCGGAGGACATCGCCGGGGAGATCGGCGACCTCATCGCCGGGAAGGTGCCCGGCCGCCGGGATAATGAGCAGACCACCATTTTCGACGCCACCGGCCTCTATATCCTGGACCTGGTCACCGCCCGGGTGGCCATCGACCGGGCCCGGGAGGCGGGCATCGGGATTCAGGCCGACCTGTGACACCAGAAAGGAGGAAAACAACATGAAGCTGGCATGGTTCGGGGTGGAGGAATGGCTCAACCCCATGGATTCCCTGGCCCGGGTGAACCTGGGCAGCAGCTGCGTCAGTGCCCTGCGGATGGATGAGCTTTTCGCCCTGACAGGGCAGGACCTGGACGCCTTCCTGGAGAAGATGCGCACCATGAGCCTGCACTACCACCACGGCGACGCCACCGGCTCCCCCCGGATCAAGAAAGCGGTGGCGGGCATCTATCCCCATGGGAATGTCACCCCCGACCAGGTGATGATGACCCACGGGGGCACCGGCGCCAACGAGCTGGTGATCATGAGCGTCCTGGAGCCTGGGGACAACTGCGTGGTGGTGAAGCCCTCCTACCAGCAGCATTACGACATCCCCAAGGGCGTCGGCGTGGAAACCCGGGAGGTGCAGCTCCGGGCCGAGGCGGATTACCGCCTGGACCTGGATGAGGTGGAGGCCGCCTGCGACGGCCGCACCAAGCTCATCAGCTTCACCAACCCCAACAACCCCATCGGCGTCATCCTGGACGGGGCGGAACTGGCAAGGCTGGTGGAAATCGCCCGGGCCCATGACGCTTGGCTCCTCTGCGACGAGGTGTACCGGGGCCTGGAGGGGAAGGATATGCCCTCCATCCTGGACTACGGCTACCACAAGGCCATTTCGGTGAGCAGCCTTTCCAAGATGTTCTCCATGGCGGGGACCCGCATCGGCTGGATCGTCTGCCGGGATCAGGAGATGTACGAGGTGATGAAGACCCGCCGCTCCTATAACACCATCTGCTGCGGCATTGTGGACGAGGAGATCGGCTCGGTGGCCCTGGAAAATTACGAGGCCCTCTGGGCCCGGGCCAGGAGCATCCTGCTGCCCAACCGCCAGGCGGTGGCGGACTGGGTCCAGACCCAGCCCCACCTGCGGATGCGGGCCATGCCCATGGGCACCACCTGCCTCATCGAATACGATTACGGCATCGGCTCCGAAGCCCTGGCCCGGGACGCCATGGCCCAGGACAAGATTCTCTTTGTGCCCGGGGACTACTTCGATATGCCCGGTACCATCCGCCTGGGCTTCGGGGCCTTCCGGGACACCGGCAAGCTGCAGGCGGGGTTGGAGGCCCTGGGGAAATACCTGGAAAAGTACAACTGACCCGGAAGGAAGCAGCCAGAACAGGAAGGAGAGCCCCATGAAGATCGATTTTCTCAGGGAGGCCCGGGGGATCCAGCAGGAGCTGCTGGAGATCCGCCGGCGCCTCCACGCCCACCCGGAAACCGGGAACCAGGAGTTTTTCACCTCCCGGCTGATCCAGGAATTTTTGCGGGAAAACGGCATCGAGGTGGAAACCATGCTGGAAACCGCCGTGGTGGGGACGCTGCGGGGGGCCCTCCCCGGCAGGACGGTGGCCTTCCGCTCGGATATGGACGCCCTGCCGGTGCAGGAGCTGACGGGGCTGCCCTACGCCTCCTGCCAGGAGGGGAAGATGCACGCCTGCGGCCACGACGTCCACATGGCCGCCCTGCTGGGGGCCGCCAAGCTCCTGGCCCGGCACCGGGACCAGCTGCGGGGGAACGTGAAGTTCTTCTTTGAGCCGGACGAGGAGGCCTGGGGCGGCGCCAGGCGGATGATGGAGGCCGGCTGTATGGAGAACCCTCATGTGGACGCGGTGTTCGGGGCCCATGTGGACCCCAACCTGCCGGTGGGGAAGGTGGCGGTGAAATACGGCAATTTCTACGCCACCTCGGATATTTTCACCGCCGTCATCCACGGGGTCAGCTCCCACGGGGCGGAGCCCCACAACGGCATCGACCCCGTTGTGGTGGGGGCCCAGGTGGTGCTGGCCCTCCAGACCATCCCCAGCCGCAGAATGCCCCCGGCGGAGCCCTGCGTCCTCACCATTGGGGAATTCCACTGCGGAAACCGGTTCAGCATCATCAGCGCCGACGCCAAGCTGGTGGGACAGTACCGGGTCTTCGGGACGAAAAACCGGGAGAAGATCAACCGCCTGGTGCCGGAGATCATCCGGGGGGTGGCCGAAGCCAACGGCGCCTCGGTGGACATCGACATCGCCTACGGCTACTCCGGCATCGTCAACCACGACGGGGCCACCGACCTGGCGGCGGAGGCGGTAAAGGAGGTCCTGGGGGAGGAGGGCCTGGTGGTGTACCGGGAGCCTACCATGCTCACCGAGGACTTCGGCTATTTCATCGAGAACACCCCCGGATCCTTTTACCACATCGGGGTGCGCAACCCGGAGATCGGCGCCGTCCATCCCCTCCACAGCGGGAAATTCCTGGTGGACGAGGCCGCCGTGGCCATGGCGGCCGCGGTCCATGCCCAGGTGGCGGTATCCTTCCTGGAAAAATAGAATGCGGCCTTCCGCCGGGCGGGGCAGGGGTTTCCCTTCCCGCCTGGTTTGTTATGCAAAAGCATCACAAAACGGCCATGCGCCGCCTCCGGCGGTACGGCATCAAAATCGCCTGTGGGCCGGGACGGCCTACCAGAATAGTGGCAATATAGTGGCAATAAAATTTGACGGATGGGGGGCCTGTGGATAAAATTGGGAATATGGCAAGGGCCGAAACCACAGCGCCTTCGGCGCAAGGCTGCCGTTTGAGGAGGTAAAGTATGGAAAAGAAGAGAACCCTGAAGGTGCCCCACGTATATGTCATTATCGTGGTGCTGATCCTTCTGTCCGCCGTCCTGACCTATGTCATCCCCGCCGGCGCTTACGACTTTGTCTATGACGAGGCCGCTGACCGCGAGGTGGTGGTGGCGGATTCCTTCCGCTACCTGGACGAAAACACGCCGGCCAGCTTCCGGGACCTGATCACCTCGGTTTCCAAGGGGATGGCGGCTTCGGTGGACATCATGATGCTGGTGGTGCTGGTCTGCGCCTCCTTCCAGATCATCAACGACACCGGGGCCCTGAGCGCCGGCATCTTTGCCCTGCTGCGGGTGCTGAAGGGCCGCAATAAGCTGGTGCTGGTGATCATGACGGTGATCTATTCCGCCATCGGCGGGTACCTGGGATGGCTGGAGGGACAGCTGATCTTCATCCCCATCACCGTGGCCATGGCGGTGGCCATGGGCTACGATAACGCCCTGGGCTTCATGGTCCTGGCCTTCGGCGCCATCTCCGGCTATGCCACCGGCCCCCTCAACGTCTATTCCACCGGGGTCTGCCAGGGGATCATGGGGCTGCCCCTTTATTCCGGCTTCGGCTTCCGGGTGGTGGCCTGGGTGCTTTTCACCATCCTGGCCTGCATCTTTGTGCTGGCCTATGCCCGGCGGATCGAGAAGGACCCCACCAAGAGCCTGACCTACGGGGCCGAGGGGGTCATCGTCCCCGACGTGGGGGAGGCCCCGGCGTTCAACACCCGGCGCAGGCTGGTGTTCCTGGTGACCCTGGTGGGCATCGTCGTTTCCGCCATCGGCTGCGCCAACTGGGGGTGGTACCTCCAGGAACTTACCGGCATCTTCATCCTCACCGGCATCGTGGGGGGCCTGGTTTACGGCATGAACGGCACCCAGATGTCCAACAGCTTTGCCGCCGGCGCCCGGGAGATCATCCCCTCCGCCCTGGTCATCGGCGCCTCCCGGGCCATTCTGGTGCTGTTGGAGGAGGCCGATGTCCTCCACACGGTGATCAACGGCCTCGCCCAAGTGATCGGGGTCCTGCCCCACTCCTTGAGCGGCGCGGCCATCTGCGGCACCACGGCGCTGCTGGATGCCCTAGTTACCTCCGCCAGCGCCAAGGCCGCCATTATGATGCCCATTCTGGCCCCCCTGGGGGATATCCTGGGCATCAGCGGACAGGTCACCATTGTGGCCTTCCAGCTGGGGGATGGCTTCACCAACTTCTTCTGGCCCACCTCCGGCGTCCTGATGGCGGGCCTGGCCATGAGCGGCAATATCCCCTGGGACCGCTGGGCCAAGTACGCCTGGAAATTTGCGGTGGCGTCGGTGGCCCTGGCCATGGTGGTGGTGTTTGTAGGACAGATGATCGGCATTCAGTGAGGCTCCGGGGGCTGCGGTGCAGCCTGCCGCCTCCGGAAGCCCTTTCCGAAAAGGCTGAAAGCCGCTCCAACGGGCGCAAAAGACTTCATGGGCGGGTCCGCCGCGAAAGCAGACAGAGGCGCCGCTCATGCAGGGCTGCCCGCAGGTTTCAATTTTTATGGCCGTGCCGCCGGAGGCGGTACGGCCGCTTTTATTTGCCTTGTTCCTCTTGACAAAGCCGCATCTGCGCGGTCATGAGCTTGCAACCCTTCTTCCCAGCAGCTCCATCCCGGCCCAGCAGGCGGCCATCAGGAAGTAGCAGACGAGCTCCGGCCGGGAGATGGAATTGGCGACCAGAGGAAGGCACACCTCGCGACCCCAGTCCGGCCGCAGGACCACCCCCGCCAGAAAGCCCAGGAGGATCAGGCAGCCCAGGAGAAAGGGGGAGAAGAGGAGCAGCTCCTCCCGCCAGGAGGTCCGCCCCTCCATGACCCGGCGGCGGCTGCGGCTTCCCAGGACCGAAACGGCCAGCAGGAAAAGGGGGATCCCTACCAGTCCCTTGGCCAGGATGAAGGAGGAGGGCAGTTCCCCGGGGATGGCCTCCGGCTTGATGGTCTGGGAAAGCTGGAACAGGGTCATGCCGGCGATGAGCCGGGAGAGGGCCAGATGCTCCCTCAGATTTTCCCCGGTCAAATCCCAGCCCGACGGGAAGAAAAGACCGCCCACCGCCCCGGTCCAGAGGAGCCCCGAAAGGGTGGTCACAAAGGCGGCGCTGCTAAGGGCCGGCAGGACCCCCTGGGCTATGGGGAATGTGGGGTACTGGTGGAGCAGCTGGGCCCCCAGCCTGAGCAGATAGTACCGCCAGGAGGGGCGGTAGGGGGTCCCGTTTGCTACGGCCTCCGCCAGACCGGGGGCCGGGACGGAGTACCCGTCGCAGAGCACCACCAGGTAGAAGAAGGCCAGTAGGAGGACCCATTTCCCCCAGAGGCGGAGATGCCGTTTTTCCAGGATGATGGTGATGGTCATAAGGATACCTCCCTTTTCGTGACCGGGGCTTCAGAAGCTCCCGTTCTGTCTCCATCATAGCATGAAAACCGCCGGATGGGTACGCGCCGGCAAATCGACCGGTCCCGGTGCAAAATTGGCAGAAAGGACCCATTGAAAAGAGGCGGAAGGCCCCGTATACTGATGATGGGAAGATGTTTCTCCCGATTTGGGAGAGGAGGACGGGAAGGGAGGGCGCCGATGCGGATCGCCTTTTACGATGATGACCCGGGCCAGCGGGCGGAGATCCAGAAGCTTTTGCTGGCCTTCGCCTTTGAGGAAGACATTGAGGCGGAGGTGGAGGAATACAGGTCTGCGGAGGAGCTTCTGGAAGGCCCTCCCGCCGACCTGCTGCTCCTGGATATCAAGCTGGAGTCCGGCCAAAACGGCATCGGGATCGCCCGGGAGCTGCGCCGCCGGGGATTTTCCGGCATCCTGATCCTCATCACCTCCGCCCCGGAGTTCGCCCTGGAGGGGTACCGGGCGGATACCTTCCGGTATCTGCTCAAGCCGCTGCGCCGGGAGGAGATGACCGAAGCCCTGTCCGCCGCGCTGGGCAAGCTCCGCACTAGCAGCCAGAGGCTCGCCGTCTCCTGCAACGGGGTGCAGCGGTATCTCAGGATCGACGATATCCAGCTGGCGGAGTCCTATTACCGCATCTGCCGCATCCACACCCGGGACCAGGTCCTGGAGACCAGGGAGACCCTTCGTTCTCTGGGGGAGCGCCTGCCCTGGGAGCGGTTCGCCAGCCCCCACAAAAGCTTCCTTGTGAACCTGGCCCAGGTGTCCGGCATCAGCGGGGCGCACCTGGTGCTGAGCGGTGGGAGGGAGATCCCCATCAGCCGGAGCCACAGGGAGGAGTTCCTGGCGGCCCTCCACAGCTTCATCCTCCGGAAAGGGGGGTAGGGGATGCTGTTCTTCGATTTCTTCCTCTGCCTGACGGATTCCATCATCGCCCTGGACTTTATGGGCTGCCTCTTCCCGGCAAAGCTCCGCCCCATCCTCCTGCGGGGAGGGCTCCTCATCGCGGCTGCCGCCCTCCTCTCTTGGACGGCCTCCTTTGCCCCGGCCTGGGCGGCGCTGTTCTTGGCCCTGGCCCTGTGGTTTGCCCTGGCGCGGCTGCTGTTGGACGCCCCCTGGCAGCAGCAACTGCTGCTGTCCCTCTTCGCCATGGGGCTCTCCGCCCTCAGCGAATTTGCCGCCGCTTATCTCCTTTCCTTCTTTCTGGGGACTTCCATTTCCCAGGCCCTGGAGAAGGAGTACGGCTTTTTTGTCATCGCGGCGGTGAGCAGGCTGCTGTTTTTTGCCCTCACCGAAATCGCCCGCCTGGGGCTCAGCAGGTCCCGGCCCTCGAAGGAGCGGAGGGGGTTCCAGCCGGTGCTGCTCTTCCCGGCTTCCAGCGTGGCGGTGCTGTATTTTGCCTATTATGCCGACCCCTGGCTCCCCCAGAACAGCTGGTACTCCTTCCTCAGCGCGGCGGTCTGCGTCCTGCTCATTGTTTCCAACCTGGCTTTTTTCGGCCTCTGGCACAGGCGGCAGCGGGAGGAAGCGGACCGGCTGGCCGCTGCTGCAGCCCGGCGCTCCTTGGAGGAGCAGGAGAAGATCATCGCCCTCCAGAACCGGTACCTGGAGGAACTGGCAGCCCTGGCCCATGACCACAAAAACCACCTTCTGGCCATCCGGGGCCTCCTCCGGGAAGGGGAGAACCCGCCCCTGGAGGAGTATCTCCGGCGGATCAGCGGAACTTTGGCGGAGCGGCGGCAGGAGGCCCGACGGTACACCTCCAACGGGGCGGTGAACGGTATCCTGGCCGCCAAGGGGGAGGAGTGCCGCCTGCGTGGGATCCCCTTCATGGTGCAGGCGGAGGGCGGGACGCTGGATTTTTTGGACTACGGCGACGCCTGCGCCATCTTCGGAAACGCCCTGGACAACGCCCTGGAGGCCTGCGAAGCCCTGCCGCCAGGGGAAAAAGGCTTCATCCGGGTGGCTGTTTCCCGCCAGCGGGAGCTTCTCAGCATCCTTTTCGAGAACAGCCGGGCCCTTTCCCAGGAAATCACCCCAGGGAAGGACGGCCTTCCCGCCACCACCAAGGGGGAGGGCCCCTATCACGGTTACGGCCTGGGGAACCTGAAGCGGGCGGTGGAGCATTATCAGGGGGCCCTCCTTTGGGAGGCTCCCCCCGGCCTTTTCCGGCTGAAGATTCTCCTTTCCATTCCGCCGGTAGGGGAGTGAGGGAAAAGAGCTTTTGGGCAAAATTGATTTCTGGAAATCGGACTTGAGGGCGGAGGAAACTCCAGGCCCCTGCCTAGCGGCGTGGCCGGCTAGCTTCATTTTGCGGAATGGAAACCGCTTCCCGGCGGCAGGCCGGATGGCATCTGCCGCCATTCCTCTGTGGGGGTGAACAGGGAATTTTGAAAGCGAAGCGGAGAAAAAGAGCGGGGTACTGCCTTTCACCCTGGAAAATCCCGCTCACGGATTTGCTTGCCGGGGCAACCCGGCCCCGCCACATAGG
>CAJFUT010000036.1 GCA_904420255.1 uncultured Angelakisella sp.
GAATATTCCTCCACCGAGGGCAGGCTCACCTCCACCCGCTGGAAGTTTTCAAAGCCGTATGTAAAGAGGGCCTCGGTGTCCAGGTAGGACGCCCCGGAAACCCCGTCGGCGTCGGAGTGGAGCACCACGGCGATGAGGGTGGTGCCGTCCCGGCGGGCCACCGTCATCAGGCAGTTGCCCGCCATCATGGTCCAGCCGGTCTTTCCGGCGATGGCCTCGGGGTCATAGTAGCCGCTGCTGGGGCGGAGCAGCTTGTTCAGGTGGGTGAAGCTGTGGGCCTGGTTCTGGGCGCCGGCGGGGATGAAGTAGGAGGGGCTGCCGGCGTAGTCCAGAAATTCCGAATGGGTGAGGGCCTCCCGGGTGATGGCCGCCAGGTCGTAGGCGGTGGTGACATGGCCCCGGGCGGGAAGGCCGTGGGCGTTGGAGAAATGGGAGCCGGTGAGCCCCAGCTCCTCCGCCCGCCGGTTCATCAGCTGGGCGAATTCCTCGGTGCTGCCCGCCAGATGGATGGCGATGGCGTTGGCGGCGTCGTTGGCCGAGGGGAGCATCAGGGCGTAGAGCATCTGGGCCAGGGTGAGGGTCTCCCCCTCCCGGAGGCCGGCGGTGCTGGAGCCCCGCATGAGGCGCAGCGCCTCGGGGGTGACCGTCACCAGGTCGTCCGGGTCCCCCAGCTCCATGGCCAGCAGGCAGGTCATGATCTTGGTGAGGCTGGCGGGCTGCATCTGCAGGTCCTCGTTTTTGCCGTAGAGGACCTGGCCGGTGTCGGCGTCCATGAGGACGGCGGCCTCGGCGTAAAGCTCCGGGGGCTCCGGCAGCTCCTCCGCCGCCAGGGTGGGGGCGGGGCAGAGCATCGCCGCCCCCACCAGGGCGCAGAACAGTTTTTTCAGAGGTTTTTTCATCTTTCCCTTGTCCTTTTTAATCGTTCCATCCGTGGATGCGGATGAGAAGCTGGCTGGTGTAGGCGTAGGCGCTCACCGGGAAGTTCCGCAGGTCGGCGGTGTTGGAGTCCACCAGGTAGTCCACCGTTTCCCCGTCCTCCTCCACCGTGTCCACAATCAGCACCGTGTGGCGCCAGTCCTCCCCGTTGCCCAGGTGGATGACGTCCCCGGGCCGGCCGCTGTAGTAGGGGGCGTCCGCCGTGGCCGCCAGGCCGTAGCCGCTGTTGTCCTGGGCATAGGCGAGGAATTCGTCCACCGAGGACCAGGAGGCGGAGCGCCCCGCCGCCACCGCCAGGTTATTGGGGGTTTCGCCGTACCATTTCCACACCGCCCCGCCGTAGGGGTCCATGGGGATGCCCCCCGCCAGCAGGCACTGGGAAACGTAGTTCTGGCAGTTGCCGCCGTACCGGCCGTAATCCGGCCACTCCCCGCTGCGCTGCCCCGTCCAGGCGTGGGCGTATTCCACCGCCGCTTCCCGGTCGTAGGGATGGTCGGCCTCCTGCTCCCCGCCGCTGCCCTGGGTCAGCCGCAGGGCGGTGTCCGCGGCGGCCTCGTCCAGGAGTTCCTGGAGCCGCCCCTCAAAGTAGCCCTCCGATACATTGCCGCCGCTGCCGGGGCGCATGAGCCGCCCCATGACGCTGTAGTAGAGGCTGTCCATCTGCATATGGCCGGAGAGGAGCCATTCTCCCCCCTCCCAGACCAGGGTGAACTGGTGGCGGACCCCGAAGCTCTCGGAATCCACCTCCGGGTGGGCGGCGAAATTCTGCACCGAGTATTCGCTGGCGGAAACCGAAACCGAGCCGTCGCTGTTTTCCTCTGTCCCGGTGACGGTAAGTTCAAACCGGTAGGAAACCAGGGAGAGGTCGGTGCGCTGCATCCCCCGGAGCCCCGAAAGGAAGGCCCAGATGGCGCCGTTCCCCAGGGCCTGGGCCTCGGAGCCCGGCGCGAAAAACTCCCCCGGGTCCCCCGGCTCCAGCCGGGCCAGGGCCTCATAGTAGGCGGTCATGTAGTCCCGGAGGAGCACCTCTTGCTCTCCTTCCAGGGGCTCCACCCCATCCTCGTAGTAGACGCCGCCGGAGCCCAGGGGTTCCCGGGGGGCGGCCTCCTCCTGGGCGTCCTCCTCCTGGGCGGGTTCCCCGGAGGAGGACGGCGGCGGGGAAGATGCCGGGACGTCCCCGGGCGGGGCCCCGCAGCCCGCCAGGACCAGGGCCAGGGCGGCCCAGAGGGCAAGAAATCGTTTCAGCTTCATCTTCATTCTCCCTGCCTCGCCTCAGGGAAAGGGGCCCCTGGCCGGAGCCCGCTTTCCGAAAGGCGTGAATTCTACAGTATATAGAAATAGTATCACCTGGAGTTCGCTCCAGGTCAAGTTAAAATTCCATGAATAAAGGGCCGGAAAAAGGGGTGGAGAAGTGAAAGCCCCCCAGGAAGAATGAAGGAGGGTGTGTATTTCAATGCAATTATGCGGCCTATAACCTGGGGGTTATTCTGGGGGATAAAAATTTTGGCAATCGACAAACTGCATAAACATTAAACCCGTTTTTGTGCATATTTGCAAAGTATACATTTGTGAAAAATTACCATTGGAGAGGACGCTTTCGGTGTATTTCAATGAAATTTAGAAAAAACCCCCTGGATTTTATGGAAAACAAAGAAAAAACTTGCAAATCATTCCCCTTTGATTTAAGATATAGTGGGTGAAATTTCGATTTCAAATAAATGTGGAGGTGTATGTATGAAAATACAATTCACGGAAACCGTCCTTCGGGACGCCAACCAGTCCCTCATCGCCACCCGGCTTCCGTTCTCCAAGTTCGAGCCCATCCTTGGAGAGCTGGATAAGGCCGGGTACTACTCCCTGGAGTGCTGGGGCGGCGCCACCTTCGACTCCTGCCTGCGCTACCTGGACGAGGACCCCTGGGAGCGGCTGCGGAAGATCCGCAAGGCCTGCCCCAACACCAAGCTCCAGATGCTCCTCCGGGGCCAGAACCTGCTGGGCTACAAGCACTATCCCGACGACGTGGTGCGCAAATTCGTGGCCAAGTCGGTGGAGAACGGCATGGACATCATCCGCATCTTCGACGCCCTCAACGATATGCGCAACATCGAGGTGGCGGTGGATGAAACCATCAAGCGGGGAGCCATCGCCTCCGGCGCCATCTGCTTCACCATCAGCCCCATCCACAACCTGGAAAGCTATGTGAAGGTGGGCAAGCAGATGCGGGATATGGGCGTGGCCACCATCACCATCAAGGACATGGCCGGCATCATGGGCCCCGCCGAAGCCTACGACCTGGTGAAGGCCCTGAAGGAGGAGGTCAAGCTCCCGGTGGTGGTGCACACCCACTGCACCACCGGCCTGGGTACCGCCACCCTGCTGAAGGCGGCGGAGGCGGGGGCCGACGTCATCGACACCGCCATCTCCAGCTTCTCCGGCGGCACCAGCCAGCCCCCCACCGAAACCATGGCCTATATGCTGCGCCAGGCCGGCTTTGAGGTGGGCCTGGACACCAACGTCCTCAAGACCATCAACGATTTCTTCAAGCCCATCCAGGCGGAGTACCTCAAGAGCGGCCAGCTGAACCCCGTGGTGATGGGCACCGACAGCGACGCCCTGGTTTACCAGGTCCCCGGCGGGATGCTCTCCAACCTGGTGGCCCAGCTCACCGCCCAGAACCGGATGGACAAATTCCAGGAGGTGCTGGAGGAGACCCCCCGGGTCCGGGAGGACCTGGGCTATCCGCCCCTGGTGACCCCCATGAGCCAGATGGTGGGGGTGCAGGCCACCGCCAACGTCCTGGCCGGGGAGCGGTACAAGACCGTCTCCAAGGAGATCAAGGCCTACCTCCGGGGTGAATACGGCCAGGCCCCCGGCAAGATCAACGAGGAAGTCCGGAAGAAGATCCTGGGGGACGAGCCGGTCTTCACCGGCCGGTACGCCGATACCCTGGAGCCCGGCTTCGAAAAGGCCAAGGCCGAGATCGGCGCCAAGGCCCGCAGCGAGGAGGACGTCCTTTCCTACATCGCCTTCCCGGCCCAGGCGGAGGCCTTCTTCGACCGCCGGGAGGCCAGAGAGAAAAATACCTACAGCTACGCGTTTAAACAGGTGTAATAAAGTGAGAGGAGGGGTTTCCCCACATGATTTCCGATAAGGTGCTGCTTACCTTCGGCGAGTCCCTGCTGCTGTCCGGCATCGGGATGCTGGTGGTGTTCCTGGAGCTTATCGCCTTGGCTCTCATGATCATCATCCTTTCCAAGCTCATGGGCCAGGTGACGGGGAAGAAAAAGGAGGAGGCTCCGGCCGCCGCCCCGGCTTCCCAGCCGGTTCCCGCCGCAGCCACAGCCGCAGCCGCTCCGGCCCCTGCCGGCGCCGCCCCCCAGTGGGCCCCGGCCGCCCCGGGCGTGCTGCTGGAGGGGGTGGATGAGCGGACCGCCGCCGTGGTGATGGCGGTGGTGAGCCACAGGACCGGCATCCCCCTGAGCCGCCTGGCCTTCCAGTCCATCCGGGCGGTGCCCGGGGTGCGGCTGGAAGGGGTGGACGAACGGTCCGCCGCCGCCATTATGGCCATTGTCAGCCACAAAACCGGCATCCCCCTGAGCAATCTTTCCTTCGGTTCCATTAAGGCGGCTCCCGTGGCCCTGGACGGCCTGGACGAGGCCGAGGCCGGCCGGGTGATGGAGGCCGTCAGCAAGGAGAAGGGCGTCCCCCTGGACCATCTGAACTTCATTTCCATTAAAAAAGTTGATTGAGGAGGAAAAGCATCATGAAATACGTTGTGACTCTGAACGGCAAGAACTACGAGGTGGAGGTCACCGAAACCCAGGCCGAGATCCTGAATACCACCGTGGCCACCGTTCCCGCCCCCGCCCCTGTGGCTGTCCCTGTGGCCGCTCCCGCCCCCGCGGCTGCCCCGGCTCCCGCTCCTGCTCCGGCCGCTGCCCCGGCCCCGGCTGCCGCTCCCGCCGACGGGACCAAGATTGTGGCCCCCATGCCCGGCACCGTCCTCAGCGTCAAGGCCCCTGTGGGCACCGCGGTGAAGGCCGGCGACGTGGTGGTGGTCCTGGAAGCCATGAAGATGGAAAACGATATTGTGGCCCCTGTGGACGGCACCGTGAAGCAGGTCCTTGTGTCCAAGGGGAGCACTGTGAACACCGATGATGTTCTGGCTGTCCTGGGTTGATACCGGGAGGCGATGACATGAATTTTATTGAGATTATCTCCCGGACCCTGGCGGAGTCCGGCTTCGCGGCCATCACCTGGCAGCAGGCGGTCATGATTCTTGTATCCTTTGTGCTGATGTATCTGGCCATCGGCAGGGGCTTTGAGCCCCTGCTGCTCCTGCCCATCGCCTTCGGCATGATGCTGGCCAACCTCCCTCTGGC
>CAJFUT010000037.1 GCA_904420255.1 uncultured Angelakisella sp.
CGGCGCCGCCGCTGTTTTCTTCCATGCTCGCTCCTCCTTAAGTATCGTTGTAGGCCGGCGTGGGGTCGTAGAAGCAGTGGTCGCCGATCCGCACCACATACCGCCCCACCTCGCTGGGGAAATTGGGCCTGCAGGTGGGGCTGTAAGGGTTGAAAAACCACAGGGCCTGCCCCAGGTTGTTGAGGCGGTTGCCGGCGATGGCCCATTCGGCGATCTGGTAATGGATATCCTCGGGCCGCATATTGTATATGTTCTGCTGGTTGGGCCTGCCCCCCACCGTTTCCTGGACGCAGGTGAACTGCCCCGGCTGGAAAATGATGTTCCGGAGGTTCCCCTGGCCCACCCGGGCGTATTCCCCGGTGCTGGCCCGGACCCGGTTCATCACGACGCTGGCCACCGCGGCCATGCCGGTATCCCCTTCCCCCCCGGCCTCACATTGGATCAGCCTTGCCAGCAATTCCACATCGGAAAAAGCCATCTGCTGTGTCCCCCCCGTTCCGCCAGTCTTGAACCGGGGCGGCCGGAAAACCCCTTCGCCCCTCTGCCCAGTCTATGCGGCGGCGGGAAAAAGGTGCGGGCACGGCGTCACAGGAAAAGCCGGAGGGCCCCCAGGCCCCCCGGCTTTTTGGAAACGAATATTTGGAAGATTATCCCTGGAGCTCCGGCGCGGATTCGGCCTGGGAAGCCTCCGATTCCCCGTCCTGGCCCTCCTCTGTGCCGCCGTCCTCGCCGGCGGCCTCCCCTTCCGAGGAGGCGCCCTCGTCGGAGGAGCCGTCCTCCGCTTCAGACTGTCCGGCGGAGGCGGCGTCCTGGGCGTTGCCGGCCACCTCCGGCACCACGTCGGACTGGGGAAGGCTGCTGATGGGCAGCTCGGTGGGCAGCATGGCGTCGCTGCCGGTGAGCAGGGTGGCGCCGGGCAGGTCCTTGACGGCGTAGAGGTACCAGCCGGTGCGTGCCCGGTGGAGCTCATAGATCATATACTTCTGGGGCTCCGGGGACCCCACCTCCCCATCGGCGCCGATGTCCAGGATGGTGCTGGGGGGGACATACCCCATGGTCAGCTCGATGACGTCCCCGTCCTTATGGATTTCCTCCACCTTGGGGGTGGCAAAGCCGGTGATGGTGATGATGGGCACATGGTAGGACTTGATGTCCTCGTCATAGAGATAGCTGTTCTCCAGGTCGCCGAAGGACTGGTGCTCCAGCTTCACATCGGGACCGAAAAGCTGCTGGGCGGCCACGTCCACATCGCTGGCGGGAATCACCATCATGTTGTTGTCGTCGTATTCATACTGGTCCCTTTTGTCCCCCATGGCGGTGGCCCAGATGGAATACTGCAGCAGGCTGGCGTTGTCGATATTCACCGGGTTCTCAAAGGGGACCGGGTCGAAGATCACCACCGGGAGCAGCATCCTTTCGTACTCCTGCTTGGCCTTGGAGTTGTCCAGCAGGCTTTTGGTGGCGTTGAGGCAGACACTGGCCACGGTGAAAAAGCCCACCAGGCAGAGAATGATGAATACCCCGCCGATGGGCGCCGCGTAGCGGTTGCGCCGGCTGGGACGGATGATGGTGTTGTTCATGGGTTTTCCTCCTGTAAAAGACCCCGGGGCTCCGGCCCCTGGGATGTGAATGGCCGCCGGCGGGGAGCCCTCACCGGACCTGGCCGCTGCCCAGCACCACGTATTTGGTGGTGGTCAGCTCGGTAAGGCCCATGGGGCCCCGGGCGTGGAGCTTCTGGGTGGAAATGCCGATCTCCGCCCCCAGGCCGAACTGGCCCCCGTCGGTGAAGCGGGTGGAGGCGTTGACATACACCGCCGCCGCGTCCACCCGCCGGGTGAACTCCCGGCTGTGGGCGTAGTCGCCGGTGACGATGGCCTCGCTGTGGCCGGTGGAGTACCGGCGGATGTGGGCGATGGCCTCCTCCAGGTCCGCCACCACCCGCACCGCCAGGATGTAGTCGTTAAACTCGGTTTCGTAGTCCTCCTCGGTGGCGGGGACCACCGAATCCCCCAGGATGCGCCGGGTTTCGGGGCAGCCCCGGAGCTGGACCTTCCAGCCGTCCAGGGCGGCCTTGGCCATGGGCAGGAATTCCTCCGCCACATCCCGGTGGACCAGGAGGGTTTCGGCGGCATTGCAGACCGAGGGGCGGCTGCACTTGGCGTTCTCGATGATCCGCACCGCCATCCCCAGGTCGCAGGGACTGTCCACATAGACGTGGCAGTTGCCCACCCCGGTTTCGATCACCGGCACGGTGGAATTCTCCACCACCGCCCGGATGAGCCCGGCCCCGCCCCGGGGGATCAGCACGTCGATGAGGCCCTGGGCCTTCATCATCTGGCCGGAGGACTCCCGGGTGGTGTCCTCCACCAGCTGGACCGCGGCGGCGGGCAGGCCGGCCCCCTCCAGGGCGGCCCCCATCAGCTTCCCCAGGGCGATGTTGGTGCGGATGGCCTCCTTCCCGCCCCGGAGGATGCAGGCGTTGCCGGACTTTAAGCAGAGGGCGGCGGCGTCCACGGTGACGTTGGGCCGGGCCTCGTAGATGATCCCCACCACCCCCAGGGGAACCCGCACCCGGGTCACCGAAAGGCCGTTGGGCCGCAGGCCCCCCCGGTCCACCGTCCCCACCGGGTCCGGCAGGGCGATGACCTCCTCCACCGCCGACGCGATGGACCCGATCCGCTCCGGGGTGAGGGCCAGGCGGTCCATCATGGAGCGGCGCATCCCGGCGGCCTCCGCCGCCGCCAGGTCCTCCCGGTTGGCCGCCAGGATGGCGTCCTTCCCCTCCCGGAGAGCCTGGGCGATGGCGGCAAGGCCCCGGTTTTTCTCGGCGGTGCCGGCCGCCGCCAGCCGGGCGGCGGCTTCCTTGGCCAGAAGGCCCATTTCCTGTACCGTTTTCACAAGCTCACCCCTTCTTCGCAATGAAATGGGTGCCCACGGCCTTCCCCTCCATCAGGTCATAGAGGATGTTGGGGTCCCGGCCGCTGACAATGTACATATCCGCCCCGGCCTCCAGGGCGATGCGCCCCGCCGCCAGCTTGGTGACCATCCCCCCGGTGCCCCGGCTGGAGCCGGCCCCGGAAGCGGTTTCCATCAGCCTGTCGTCGATTTCGGCCACCTCGGTCACCAGCACGGCGGAAGGGTCCCTGGCAGGGTCGGCGCTGTAAAGGCCGTCGATGTCGGTGAGGATCACCAGGGCGTCGGCCCCGATGATCTTTGCCACAATGGCGGAGAGGGTGTCGTTATCCCCCACCCGGATCTCGTCGGTGGCCACCGTGTCGTTTTCGTTGACAATGGGGATGGCCCCCATCTCCAGGAGGGTCTCAAAGGTATTGTGGACGTTGCGGCGGCTTTCCGGGTCGTCCAGGCTGTAGCGGGTCAGGAGAATCTGGCCCACCGTGTGGTTGTATTCGGAAAAATAGCGGTCATAGAGGTACATCAGCTCGCACTGGCCCACCGCGGCGGCGGCCTGCTTGCCGGGGATATCCCGGGGCCGCTCCCGGAGGCCCAGCTTCCCCACCCCGACGCCGATGGCGCCGGAGGAAACCAGCACCAGCTCCCTGCCGGAATTCTGGATGTCCGCCAGGACCTTCACCAGCCCCTCCATAAGGCGGATATTGATGTGGCCGCTTTTGTGGGTGAGGGTGGAGGTGCCCACCTTCACCACGATGCGCTTTGCCGTGGCGATGCTGCTCATATCGACCCGTCCTTCTGTCTTTTGTTCCGGCCCGCCTCCGCCCCCTCCGGGGCGCCCGGGCAAAAAGCCGGAAAAGCCGTTACTTTATATTTTAGCAAAAAGCCCCCCGGCCCTCAAGGGATTTCCCACTTTGTTTTACAACTGTTCATGATTTCGGGAGGTTTTCCCATCCTTTGAAAAAAGCGGGGGCAGAGGGAATCGCTCCCTCCGCCCCCGGGCATATTGGCGGTTTCCCGCCTTATTTCTGGTTCTTCCTGGCCGCCATGGCCGCCAGGGCGTCCTTCCGGGACAGGTTGATGCGGCCCTGCTGGTCGATCTCGGTGACCATCACCAGGATCTCGTCCCCGGGGGCCACCACGTCCTCCACCTTCTCCACCCGGTGGTCGTCCAGCTTGGAGATGTGGACCAGCCCCTCCTTGCCGGGGGCGATCTCCACAAAGGCGCCGAAGTTCATCAGCCGGGTCACCACGCCCTTATAGATGGCGCCGATCTCAGGATCGTTGACAATGGTTTCGATGACGGTGACGGCGCGGCGGGCGTCGTCGATGTCCGCCGAGGAAACAAAGACATGGCCGTCGTCCTCGATGTCGATCTTGACGTTGCACTCGGCGCAGATCTTCTGGATCACCTTGCCGCCGGAGCCGATGACCTCCCGGATCTTGTCGGGATCGATCTTGAGGGTGAGCATCTTGGGGGCGTACTTGGAGAGCTCGGGACGCACCTCGGGGATGGCCTTGAGCATCACCTCGTCCAGGATGTAATCCCGGGCCTTGTGGGTCTTCCGGAAGGCGTCCCGGATGATCTCGGGGGTGAGGCCGTCGATCTTCAGGTCCATCTGGATGGCGGTGATGCCCTTGTGGGTGCCGCCCACCTTAAAGTCCATATCCCCGAAGAAGTCCTCCAGGCCCTGGATGTCCACCATGGTCTTCCAGGAGCCGTCCTCGGCGGTGATGAGGCCGCAGGAGATGCCGGCCACCGGGGCCTTGATGGGGACGCCGGCGTCCATGAGGGCCAGGGTGGAGCCGCAGATGGAGGCCTGGGAGGTGGAGCCGTTGGAGGAGAGGACCTCGCTCACCAGCCGCATGGAGTAGGGGAACTCCTCCACCGAGGGGAGCACCGGCTCCAGGGCGCGCTCCGCCAGGGCGCCGTGGCCGATCTCCCGGCGGCCGGGGCCCCGGCTGGGCCGGGTTTCGCCCACCGAGTAGGAGGGCATATTGTACTGGTGCATATACCGCTTGGTGGTTTCGCCGTCGATGCCGTCCAGCAGCTGGGATTCCTTGATGGTGCCCAGGGTGGCGATGGTCAGGACCTGGGTCTGTCCCCGGGTGAACATCCCGGAGCCGTGGACCCTGGGGATCAGGCCAACCTCGGCGGCCAGGGGGCGGATCTCATCCATGCCCCGGCCATCCACCCGCTTGCCCTCGGTGAGGAGCCAGCGGCGGACGATCTTCTTCTGGAGCTGGTAGAGGCACTCGTCGATCATGGCGGTCTGGTCGGGATGGGTTTCGTCAAACCGGGCGTGGACGTCCTCCACAATGGGGGCCAGATTCCGGTCCCGGACATTCTTGTCGTCGGTATCCAGGGCGGCCATCACCCGCTCCTCGGCGTACTCCCGGATGGCCTCAAAGAGGTCGTGGTCCACCTCCTGGGATTCAAAGGTGAACTTGGGCTTGCCGATCTCGGCCTGGACCCCCTTGATGAACTCCACCATCTTCTGGACCTCGGTGTAGCCCTTCATGATGGCCTCCAGCATGGTGTCGTCGTCCACCTCTTTGGCGCCCGCCTCGATCATGCAGACCTTTTTGTCGGTGCCGGCCACCGTCAGGTTCAGGTCGCTCACCTTGCGCTGCTCGGCGGTGGGGGTGAGGATGATCTCCCCGTCCACCAGGCCCACGTTGATGCCGGCGATGGGGCCGTTCCAGGGGATATCGGAGATAGAGAGGGCGAAGGAGGCGCCGATCATCCCGGCGATCTCCGGCTGGCAGTCGGGATCCACCGAGAGGACGGTCATCACGACGGTGACGTCGTTGCGCATATCCTTGGGGAACAGGGGCCGGAGGGGCCGGTCCACCACCCGGGAGGAGAGGATGGCCTTATCCGAGGGGCGGCCCTCCCGCTTGAGGAAGGAGCCGGGGATCTTGCCCACCGAGTAGAGCTTTTCCTCAAAGTCCACCGAGAGGGGCAGGAAATCGATGCCGTCCCGGGGCTTCTTGGAAGCGGTGACGTTCACCAGCACGGTGGTCTCGCCGTAGCGCACCAGCACCGAGCCGTTGGAGAGGCAGCACATCTTGCCGGTCTCAAAGCTGATCTTTTTGCCGGCAAATTCGGTTTCAAACACGCGGTAATTCTCAAACATGGTCAGACCTCCAAAGCATTTATTTTCACCCCGGCGGTCCGCTTGGTTTTAGCAATGAATCCATGGGGCGAGGCTCTCGCCCCATCGATTGAATGCTAAACTTACGCTTCCCGCCGGAGCGGCGGCCAAAGAACGAGCGGGGATATACGGATGGAAGGCAGACGGCCTGACGGCCGCCTGCCTTCCGAAGCGTCTTATTTGCGAAGGCCCAGTCTGGCGACAATGGCGCGGTACCGCTCAACATCCTTCTTCTGGAGGTAGTTGAGCAGATTCCGCCTGTGGCCAACCATCTTCAGCAGGCCCCGGCGGGAGTGATGGTCCTTCTTGTGAACCTTCAGATGCTCGGTGAGCTCGTTGATGCGGCGGGTCAGCACCGCGATCTGGACCTCGGGGGAGCCGGTGTCACCCTCATGGGTGGCGTACTCCTTCATAATGGCGGTTTTTTCTTCCTTGAGCAGCATTGTTTTTTCACCTCATCATAAAATTTCACCGGCTTCCCAGCGGGGGGCGTAAGGCGGCGCCTGCTGAACAGGCCCTGAATCCCCAGGCCGAGGAGCGGTTTCTTGCGCCGCAGGAGGCTGTAAACAGCTCCCGTGCAGACAGCGAAAGTATTATAGCACAAATATCCGGCGGTGTAAAGAAAAATTTGGCGGGAAAGCCCCCGGCCCTCACCCCCCGTAGGGCACCAGCTGTCCGGTGGTGTCGTCCTTGACAAAGGGCTGGGAATTCTTTGCCTTCACATAGATGGTGGTGATGGGGATTTCCTCCTGCTCGGCGGCGGCCTCCAGCTCCCCCTTCTCATTCTTCACAAAGGGCTGGGAGTTCTTGGCCTTCACATACACCGTGGCGGCGGTTTCCTCCTCCCCGCCCTCCCCGGTGCGGCTCACCTCCACCACAAAGTACTTGAGGCCGTCGATCTCCTGGTCCTCCAGAAGGGTCAGCTCCGTTTCCCCCTCGATGGACAGCCCCGGCAGCACCCGGCTCTCCACCACCCGGAGGGCCCCATCCCCGTCCTCACATTTGGGGAAGCGGGTGATGGAAATGGGGTAATAATCGTCGGAACCGATGGTTTCCATCTCCCGGGCCTCCAGCCCGAAGCCCTCGTCGGGGGCGATCTCGTCCAGGGAGGGCAGCACCTTCTGGATGACCACGTTCATGGCGTCGGTTTCATCCTTGGCGCGGGGGTTGCGGATCATGCTGTCCACCAGGACGGCCACAACCACCACCGCAGCCGTCACGGCGGCAATGGTGAGAAGCTTCTTTTTGTCCATGGGCTTTCTGGCCGGCTGGGAGCCGGCTTTGTTATGGGGCATGGCGTTTTTTCTCCTTTTTGTTGGCTTTCCGGCGGCGGGCGGCGCCTCAGGCGCCGGCGAGTTCCCGCACCGCCTTGATATCCTCCCGGATCCTGCCGGAGAGCTCCTCCACCGAGGCGAACTTCATCTCGGGCCGGAGGAATTTCAGCAGGGATACGGGGATGGTCCTACCATAGAGATCACCTGTGTAGTCCAGTATGTAGGTTTCCATGGTGAGGTTGGTTTCATGCAGGGTGGGCTTAATCCCCACGTTGGTGATGGCGGCCCATTCCCGCCCGTCCAGAACCGCCCGGCTGTAATAGACGCCGTGGCGGGGGATGGTGAAATCCGGCGGAAAAATCTGGTTGATGGTGGGCCAGGACTGGGTCCGGGCCAGCCGCTTGCCGTGGACCACCGGCAGCTCCAGGGTGAAGGGGCTGCCCAGCATCCCGGCGGCCTCCTCCATCCGGCCCTCCCGGATGCACCCCCGGATCCGGGTGGAGCTGACCGGCTCCCCCTCCCACAGCACCGCCGGCACCGCCTCCACCCGGATGCCCAGGGGACGGCAGAGGGCCCGCAGCTCCTCCACCCCGGCGGCGCCCCCTTTGCCGAAGTGGTAATTGAAGCCGCAGGAAATGACCTTCGCCCCCATGACGCCATGGAGGAAATCCCGGACGAACCCCTCCGGGCTCATGGCCTGGAATTCCGAAAAGGCGGGGCAGACCGCCTCTTCCACCCCCAGGGACCGGAAAACCTCCTCCTTCTGCTCCTCGGTCTGGAGGAGGGTGAGGGCGCTTTTCCCGGCGGGCAGCACGCCGCTGGGGCGGAAGGTGAAGACGCAGGGGACCAGGCCACCGGCTTTGGCGGCCCTTACCGCGGCGCCGATGACCTCCCGGTGGCCGATGTGGACCCCGTCGAAAAATCCAAGGGCCACCGCCGAGGAATATCCCCGGGGAGCGGCCAGATCCTGGGTGACGATCAAACCCTCCAACTCCTTTTTTGAGGCGGGGGCCTGGCCGCCGCCCATGATTCAAAAGCGCCCAGGGAAGCTGAAGCTCCGAGGGCGCCCTTTTCCCCGGCCTCAGCCCGCCGGGGCGAACAGCTTGATGATCAAAAGCTCCTGGGTGGCGGGCTCCACCCGGGCCAGGCCCAGGAACCGCCCGCTGCCGCCCCCCTCGTAGACCCGCAGGGGATCGGTGGTATCGGGGTGGCGGACCCGGTTGGTGTCCAGCACCGCGCCGCTGCGGAACATGGCGGCCTGCCTGGGGGAAAGGTAAATCCGCCCATAGCAGCGGAAGGCGGAATCCACCGGCAGGAGGACCTCCTCCAGCCGCCCGGCGGCGCAAATCTCCGCAAGCTCCTCCAGGGTGACGCACTGGTCCTGGGTGAAGCCCAGGCTCTCGGTGCGCCGCAGGCTCATGAGGGCCCCGCCGCAGCCCAGGGCCGCCCCCACGTCGTGGCAGATGGTGCGGACGTAGGTGCCCTTGGAGCAGGTGACGTCGATGGTGCAGGTCCGGGCCTCGGGGTCAAAGTCCAGCAGCTCCAGCCGGTGGACGGTGACGTCCCGGAGGGGGCGCTCCACCTCTCTGCCCTTCCTGGCAAGGTCGTAAAGCCGCTGCCCGTCCACCCAGACCGCCGAATACATGGGAGGGAGCTGCCGGATCTCCCCCCGCTGGGTTTCCAGGGCGGCCTCCAGGGCCTCCCGGGTCACCGGGAGGGGGCTTTCCGACAGCACCCGGCCGGTGACGTCCTGGGTGTCGGTGGTGACGCCGAAGCGGATGCCGGCCAGATACCGCTTCTCCTGGACCGGCATCAGGTCCGGGGCCTTGGCCGCCCGCCCCAGAAAGAGGGGCAGCACCCCGGTGGCCATCGGGTCCAGGGTGCCGCCGTGGCCGATCTTCCGGCATTTGGTGATGCCCCGGCATTTGGCCACCACGTCAAAGGAGGTCCACCCCTCCGGCTTATCGATGCAAAGGATCCCTTCCGGCATACCGCCCCTCCTTTTTCCCTTTGGGGCAGCTTACAGGATCTCCCCCAGCTTTTTGGCGATCTGGACGCCATGCTCGATGGAATCGTCCGGGACAAAGCGCAGCTCCGGGCTGCGGCGCATCTGGACCCTGCGGCCCAGCTCCCGCCGGATAAAGCCGGCGGCGCTGGTGAGGCCCTTGACGCTTTCCTTGGCCTTCTCCATGCCGGACATGGAGCTGACGTATACCTTGCAGCTGGACTGGTCCCCCGCAAGGTCCACCTTCACAATGGACAGCATGGGGTCGATGCGGGGGTCCTTCAGTTCCCGGAGGATCCCTGTCAGCTCCCGCAGGATATCCTCGCTCAGCCGCGCGTTTTTAAAGGATGCCATGGCTTCTCCTTATTCGATCAATCCTTGATTTCCTGGATCTCGTAGGCCTCGAAGATGTCCCCTTCCTTCAGGTCGGCGGTCTTTTCCAGGGTGATGCCGCACTCGTAGCCGGCGGCCACCTCTTTGACGTCGTCCTTGAACCGCTTGAGGCTGGCTAGCTTCACGTCGGTGATGATGATGCCGTCCCGGACCAGGCGGATATTGGCGCCCCGGGCGATCTTGCCCTCCAGGACATAGCACCCGGCCACCTTGCCCACGCCGGTGATGTTGTACACCTGGCGCACCTCGGCCCGGCCCAGGTCCACCTCCTTGGTCTTGGGGGCCAGCATACCCTTCATGGCGGCCTCCACATCCTCGATGGCGTCGTAGATGATGCGGTAGAGGTGGATCTCCACCCCGTCACGCTCGGCGTTCTCCTTGGCGATGGGGTCGGGCCGGACATTGAAGCCCACGATGATGGCCCCGGAGGCGGCGGCCAGCATCACGTCGGATTCGCTGACGGCGCCCACCGCCCCGTGGATCACCCGGACCCGCACCTCGTCGTTGGAGAGCTTCTCCAGGGACTGCTTGACGGCCTCCACCGAGCCCTGGACGTCCGCCTTGACGATAATGGGCAGCTCGATGATCTCCTCCTGGGAGATATGCTCAAAGAGGTTATCCAGGGTGACCTTCTGGTAGGAATTGAACTGCTGCTGCTTGGCCTCCTCCCGGCGCTGCTCCACCAGCTCCCGGGCCAGCTTCTCGTCCTCCACGGCGTTGAACTGGTCCCCGGCGGCGGGCACCTCGGCCAGGCCGGTGATCTCCACCGGCACCGAGGGGCCGGCGGTTTCCACCCGCTCCCCCTTGTCATTGATCATCACCCGGACGCGGCCGACGGCGGTGCCGGCGATGATGATGTCCCCGGCGTGGAGGGTGCCGGTCTGGACCAGGACGGTGGCCACCGGGCCCCGGCCCTTATCCAGCTTGGCCTCGATGACGGTGCCCCGGGCCATCCGGTCGGGATTGGCCTTCAGCTCCTTGATGTCCGCCACCAGCAGCAGGTTCTCCAGCAGGGTGTCGATGCCCTCGTGGGTCTTGGCGGAAACGGGGACGCAGATGACGTCGCCGCCCCATTCCTCCGGCACCAGGCCGTATTCGGTGAGCTGCTGCTTCACCTTGTCGGGGTTGGCGTGGGGCTTATCCATCTTGTTGATGGCAACGATGATGGAGACCCCGGCGTCCTTGGCGTGGTTGATGGCCTCCACCGTCTGGGGCATGATGCCGTCGTCGGCGGCCACCACCAGCACCGCGATATCGGTGACCTGGGCGCCCCGGGCCCGCATGGAGGTGAAGGCGGCGTGGCCGGGGGTATCCAGGAAGGTGATGGGCCGGCCGTTCACCTCCACCTGGTAAGCGCCGATGTGCTGGGTGATGCCCCCCGCCTCGCCGGAAACCACATTGGTGTGGCGGATGGCGTCCAGGAGGGAGGTTTTGCCGTGGTCCACGTGGCCCATCACCACCACAATGGGGCTGCGGGGCTGGAGGTTCTCGTCGGTGTCCTCGGTTTCGTCAAAGAGGCGGTCCTCAATGGTGACCACAACCTCCTTGGACACCTTGGCGCCGATCTCCATGGCCACCAGGGCGGCGGTGTCGTAGTCGATGGTATCGTTGACAGCGGCCATGACCCCCAGGGGCATCAGCCGCTTGATGATCTCGCTGGCCTGGACCTTCAGGATGGCGGCCAGCTCTCCCACCGTCATCTCCTCGGGGAGGGTGACCTCCAGCTTCTGGCGGCGCTGGCGCTCCATCTCCAGATGGCGCATCTTCTGGTCCTCCCGCTCCTTGCGGCTCATAAAGGGCTTGCCCTTGCGCTGGGAACGCTGGTTCAGCTTCTGCTTCTTGACGATGTTGTCCTTGACGGAGGAGGTGGGGGCGATCTGCTCATACCGCTCGTTGTATTTGTCCAGGTTCACCTCGGAGGTGCGCATATCCACCACCACGTTGGTGACGGTGACAGGGGCCTGGCGCTCCCCCTTGGGGCCCTTCTGCTTCTGGGGCATCTTGATCTCGATGGGGGTTCCCTGGGGGGGCAGCACCGGCTTGGGGGGCGCGGGCGGCGCGGACTGCTGCTGCCTGGGCTGCTGGCCGAAGCGGCGGTCGCCGCCCTGGGGCCCGCGGCCCTGGCCCTGCTGGCCGAAGGGGCGCCGGTCCCCGCCCTGGGGTCCGCGGCCCTGGCCCTGCTGGCCGGAGGGGCGCCGGTCCCCGCCCTGGGCGGTCTGGCCGCCGTAGGTGGTGCGGTTATTGTAGGTCCGCTGGCCGGGGCGGAAGTTGGCCACCGCCGGGTCCACCGGGCGGGCGGGACGGGGCTGCTGCTGCCCGGCCCCCTGGCGCTGGGGGGCGGCCGCCGGCCGCTGCTGGGCGGGAGCCTCGGCGGGCTTCCCTTCCGACCGGGGGGCGGCGGGAGCGGCGGGCTTTGCCGCCGGGGAGGAGGGAGCGGGGGCAGCCTGGGCCGCAGGGGCCGCAGGCTTCTCCGGGGCCTTGGGGGCCTCGGCGGGGCGGGGAGCCTCCGGCGCGGCGGGCTTCGCCTCCTGGGCCGGGGCGGCAGGGGCCGCGGGCTTCTCCGGAGCCTTGGGGGCCTCGGCGGCCTTGGGAGCCGGCTTCGCCTTGGGCTTTTCGTTCTTCATGGCGAAGTAGCCCTCCAGGCTGGCGGCGCTGTGGTCCCGGGTGAATTTGTCAAACACCAGGTTCAGCTCCGCGTCGGTGAGGGCCGTCATATGCTTTTTCGGCTCGCCAGGGAAGTTCTCCTCCAGCAGGGCGATCAGGTCCTTGCTGGGGATATTCAGGTCCTTGGCCACCTCGTGTACTCTGTATTTTTCGATCATCTATTCCGCTCCTCCTTCGTCTGGTCCACACATCAGCTTCTTCAGGCCGGCCGCGAAGCCGTCGTTGGCCACCGCCACGACCCCCGCCGCCTTTCCGCATATCCGGGCAAGCTCCCCCATGGTCTGCTCCAGCTCCCTTTGTTCGGGAGGGACGCCGCTGCCGTTCAGGAGGCTTTCCATCCGCCTGCGGCTGCGGGGGGAGAAATCCGCGGCGTAAAGCACCAGCTTCGCCTCGCCGGCCGCCGCCGCCTCCCGGACGGGCTCAAACCCGATTCTCAGCTTCCCGGCCTTGCGGCACAGGGAAAGCAGTCCCATGATCCTGTTATTCACTCCCGCTCAGTTCCTCCTCCAGGCGTCCGTAGACCTCGTCGGGGATCTGGCACTCCAGGGCCCGCTCCAGGCGCTTCGCCTTCCGGGCTTTCCGCAGGCACTCCACATTCTGGCAGATATAAGCGCCCCGGCCCGACTTTTTCCCGGTCAGGTCCACCGAAATCTCCCCCTGGGGGGAACGGACCACCCGCACCAGCTCTTTCTTGGGGAAGTGCTGGCCGCAGCCGGAGCACATCCGCACAGGTATCTTCTTTGTCTGCATTCCCTGCCCTCCGAAATCTGGGATCATCCCCCGCGGGGGTGTATGGCTGTTCCAAAAGCCGGGGCCTTACTCCTCCGCCGGCTCCTCCTCGTCCTCGCCGTAGAAGCCGCTCTCGGGGCGGATGTCGATTTTCCAGCCGGTGAGCTTGGCGGCCAGGCGGGCGTTCTGCCCCTTGTTGCCGATGGCCAGGCTCAGCTGGTGGTCCGGCACGGTGACCCGGCAGCTGCGCAGCTCCTCGTCCACAATCTCCACCGAAAGGACGGTGGCGGGGGAAAGGGCCGCCGAAATAAACTCCACCGGGTCCTCGCTGTAGGGGACCACGTCGATCTTCTCGCCCCCCAGCTCCTCCACGATGCTGGAAACCCGGGCGCCCTTGGGGCCGATGCAGGCGCCCACGGGGTCCACGTTCTCGTCCCGGCTCATGACGGCCAGCTTGCTGCGGCTGCCCGCCTCCCGGCTGATGGCCTTGATCTCCACCACGCCGTCGTAGATTTCCGGCACCTGCATTTCAAAGAGCCGCTTCACAAGGCCCGGATGGGTCCGGGAGATCATCAGGCGGGGGCCCTTCTCCCCATTGACCACATCCACCACATAGACCCGGATCTTCTGGCCGTCCCGGAGCTCCTCCCCGGGGACCTGCTCGCTCTTGGGCAGGATGGCCTCGGAATTGCCGATCTCCAGGGTGACGCTGCCCCGCTTGGGGTCGCTCCGGAGGACGGTGGCGGTGACGGTGTCATGCTGCCGGGACTGGTACTCCTCCAGGAGCAGCCCCTTTTCCGCCTCCCGGATCCCCTGGCGGATGACGTGCTTGGCGGCCTGGGCGGCGATGCGCCCGAACTTCTTGGGCTCCAGGGGGATCTCCACAACGTCCCCCTCCTTGGCCCCGGAGTCGTATTTCACCGCGTCCTCCAGGGTGATCTCGGTGGTGGGGTCCTCGATCTCCTTCACCGCCGTCTTCCGCATGGCCACGTAGAACTTCTTGGTTTCCGGGTCGATGTCCACGATGCTGTCCTCGCTGCCGGCGGGGTCCTTCTTCACCGCCAGGCTGATGGCGGTTTTGATCTTCTCCACCAGGTATTCCACAGGGATGTTCTTCTCCTGACCCATGAGGGCCAGGGCCTCGAAGAACTCCTGATTGTCCTTTTCCTTGGTGTTTACCGCAGCCTTTTTCGCCTTAGCCATTTTCCTTACTCTCCTCCATCATCGTCGGTGCCGAAGTCTTCCTGGGTGTAATCGTTATAGATGCGGACAGAGGAGGCCTCCCCCTTCTCGAAGGTCATCTCCACGTCCCCCGGCAGCAGCACGGTGACGCTGCCGCCCTCATATCCCGTCAGGGTGCCCACAAAGTCCCGCACCCCGTCCACCGGGCGGATGAACCGGACGGCCACCTCCCGGCCGATGGACCGGGCAAAGTGCCAGTCCCGGGTCAGCTCCCGCTCGATGCCCGGGGAGGACACCTCCAGGGTGTAGCTTTGGTCGATGGGGTCGGCGGCGTCCAGCTCCTTGTCGATGGCGCGGCTGAACTGCTCGCAGTCGTCGATGGTGACGCCCCCCTCCTTGTCGATGAAATACCGCAGGTACCAGAGGCTTCCCTCTTTTTCAAAGCGCAGATCCCACAGCTCCAGGCCCATCCGTTCCAGGATGGGTCCCGCCAGCCGGGCCGCCACCGAGGCGGTGCTTTCCCGTTTGCCCTTGCCGGATCCCAACAGCTGTTTCCCTCCTTGTTTCTGGCATGGGGGGATAAACCCCCGTACATAAAGGAAAGAGCGGGTGACCCCACTCTTTTAGTAAACTCTCCTTATCCTGTTGTATCATACCACATCCAGCCCCGGGTTTCAAGCCCTTTCGCGAAAAAAGCCCCGCCAGGCCTTTTCGCTTCGCGGCGCTCACTCCTCCATCTGCTTGCCCAGGAAGGAGGCCGCGGCGGCGATGAGCTTGATCTCGCTGTCCCCCGCCACATCCCCGGGCTTGTTCATCAGGTACATGACGCTGCCGCACACGTCCCCCGAGGCGATGATGGGATACTGTACCAGGCTGTAATGCTCCACTCCCTCCACCGGCTGGAGCTTTTTCTCGGTGCCGGTGTAGGCGTAGCTTTTGCGGTTCTCGATCATATCCTCCAGGCTGGCGGAAACCCGCCGCTCGATGAGCTCCTTCTTGGAGATGCCCGCCACGCTGATGACGTGGTCCCGGTCGCAGATCAGGACAGGGTAGCCGCCGGTTTTATAGAGAACGTCGCCGTACTGCCCCGCAAAGCTTCCCAGCTCCCCGATGGGGGAGTACTTCTTGAAGATCACCTCGCCGTCGTTGTCGGTGAAGATCTCCAGGGGGTCGCCCTCCCGGATGCGCATGGTCCGGCGGATCTCCTTGGGGATCACCACCCGGCCCAAGTCGTCGATTCTTCTCACAATTCCTGTGGCCTTCATGCTCTGCTTCCTCCTATATCAATTGAAGTTGCCTTTATCAGTTCTGCCGCCCCTGGGGCGGTGTTGCTTCTAGTATTTGTCGGGGCAGGTCATTTATTCCGGCACAGGCGGGAAAGTCCCCTGGAGTTTTTTTCACGGGAAACTGGAAAAA
>CAJFUT010000038.1 GCA_904420255.1 uncultured Angelakisella sp.
CCGTCTTTTCCGGTTGTCCCCGGAGGGGACGAGGAAAAGGGCTCTGGAGAAAGGTAAAATAACCTTTCCAAGGTTATTTTACCACAAAAACCCGCTCCACGCCACTGCTTTGCAAAAACTTCGCCGTCTGGGCGGTGATCTCCTCCCCCGGCACCAGCAGGGGGATGCCCGGGGGGCAGCTGCTCACCAGCCGGGAGGCGATCCTGCCCCGGCTGGCGGACACCGGCAGGGAAACCTCCTTCCGGGCCATGGCCTCCCCGGGGGAAAGGATCTGCCGGGGGAGCCGGAGGGTGGCGGGGTATTTGGGCTCGGGGACCTGGGGCCCCCCCTTGGCGGCCCCGGCCATGGCGGAGGCCAGGCGGTCCAGCTGGGCGGGGGTGTTCTGGGGGGTGAGCATAAAGACGCAGACATTGCGGCCCAGGTATTCCGGCTCCACCCCCCGGGACCGGAGGAACTTCCCGTAGCTCTCCGGGGTGTGGCCCAGCCCCTCGAAACCCAGGGCCAGCCGGATGGGGTCGCTGATGAAGCCCTTCACCACGTCGTAGCCCAGCCGGGCGGCCTCGGCCTTCCGGTCGTTGACCCACACCGAAAGGTCCCAGTAGGGGGTGGCAGGGGTGGTGAGGGCCTCCAGGGCGTTTTCCGCCGAAAGCATGATAAGGTAGCTGGGGCTGGTGCTGCCGAAGAGGGACATGGCATATTTGGCCTCCTCATAATCGGCGGGGTCCGCCAGATGGAGGAGGGCCGCCCCCGTCAGGGCGGGGAGGGTCTTGTGGAGGCTGTCGCAGCAAAAGTCCGCCCCCAGGCTCATGGGATGGAGGGCCGCCCGGAAGCAGCCCAGGTGGGCGCCGTGGGCGTTGTCCACCAGGAGGGGCTTGCCCAGCCGGTGGCAGACCTCGGCGATGGCCGCCACGTCCGCCATCTGGCCGAAGTAATCGGGGCTGGTGATATACACCGAGCCGGCGTCGGGGTGGCGGCGGATGGCGGCCTCCACCTCCTCCGCAGTGGGGGGGAGGGCGATGCCGGGGATTCCCTCCTTCCGGGAGGCGATCCGTCCCGGGAGCCAGCAGGGCATCAGCCCCAGGAGGCCCATGGCCGCCACGGCGCTGCGGTGGATGGTCCTGCCGCAGATGACGGCGCTGCCCCGGCTCCGGGCCATGTAGAGCATGGTCTGGATGCAGAGGGTGCTGCCCCCCGCCGAAAGGAGGGTATCCCCCACCTGGTAGGCGTCGGCGAATTCCTCCTCCAGGGCCCGGATGGCCCCGGTGCATTCATAGAGGCTGTCGGCCCCGGCGATCTCGGTGACGTCATAGGGGGCCGCCTGGGTGAAGGGCTCCGGCATCCGTCCCTTGTGCCCCGGCATATAAAACCGCGCCAGGTCCGCCCGGCGGATCCGCTCCAGGGCGGTCCAAAGGGGTCTGGTTCCCATCTGCGTCGCCTCCTTTTCGCTGTCCTCCCACTCTTTCCCGGTTTATTTTCCCAGCTTCCGCCGGAGGGTCCGCAGCAGCTCGGCGCAGCGGATCCCCAGGTTCACCAGCCAGTTGACCACCGGCTTATAGCAGTAGTCGAATTCCCCGGCCAGCTCATCCACCCGGCCCCCGAAGCCCCGCTTGAAGCGGTAGAGGCCGTACATATGGTTTTTTTCGTTTGTAAGGTCCCCGGAGATGCCCTGGAAGTCGTAAAGGGCGCAGCCGGTATCCACCGCCCACTGGATCATCTCCCACTGGACCAGGTAGTTGGGCATGACGTTGCGGTGGGCGTTGTCCGAAGCGCCGTAGACATAGCAGGTCTTGCCGGCGTAGTTGACGGCGATGGCCCCGGAGATGGGCTTTTCCTCATAAAAGGCCATATAGAGGCGGCAGTGGACCCCCAGGGCCGCCAGCATCCGCTCAAAATAGCTCTTGGGCCGGGTGTTGAAGCCGTCCCGCTGGCCGGTGGTGCGGTAGATTTCCATAAAGGCGTCCAGGTATTCCGGCCCCACCACCCGGACCTCCACCCCCTTTTTCTGGGCCAGGCGGATGTTGTACCGGGTCTTCTGGGTGAAGCCCGCCAGCAGCTCCTCCTTGGTGCGCCCCGCCAGGGGAAGGCGGTAGTTGAACCGGGCCTGGATGGTTTCAAAGCCGTCGGGGCCGTAGAACCGCCGAAAGCCCAGGTCCTCCGCCAGGCGGATGAAGAAGGTGTCGTCCGCCGGGATATCCGGGTCCATTTTGAAGATGTGGGCGTTGTAAGTCTTTGCCAGGACGTCCACCCCCGCCTTCAGGTCGGCCAGCACCGCCTTGTCCTTGGGGTCGCAGACCGGGCCCCGGGGGGCGTAGAGGAAGGCGGTGCCAAAGAGGGGCATCTTCTGGATCAGGACGCCGCAGGACCCCACGATATTCCCCTCCCCGTCCCGGGAAACCACCGCCTCCCACTGCCAGTTGTGCTTGACCTCCTGCCAGTGGCTGGACTGGGTGAACTCCCCCCGGGGGTGGTGGGAAACGAACTCCTCATATTCGCGGTACTGCTCCCGCCGCAAAATCTCCAAATCATCATCTCCATCTGTAGTCAGGGGGAATCCTCCCCCGCTTGCCGGGAGCCCTCCAGCAGCTCCAGGTTCCGCAGCAGCACCTCCCGCCCCCGCCAGCCGTAGCTTTTCCGGGGCAGGAGGTCCGGGAGGTTCTCCCGGGTCAGCACCGGCTCCAGCCCCTGCCGCATCCGCAGGATGGGGGTGAGGGCGGGCCGGCGGTTATAGGGGCAGACGTCGGTGCAGACGTCGCAGCCCCAGGCCATCCCCCCCAGCCGGACCTCCCGGGCCTCGGCGGGGGTGAGGGCGCCTTTTTTCTGGGTAATGTGGGAACGGCACCGGGCCCGGTCCAGCCCGGCCTCCCCCAGGGCCCCGGAGGGGCAGCTCGTGAGGCAGCGGCGGCAGCCGCCGCAGCCGGGGAAGTCCCCCGGCCCGTCGGGGGCCAGGGGCAGGTCGGTGACGATTTCGCCCACAAAGGCGTAGCTGCCGTACCAGGGGGTGATGAGCTGGCCGTTCCTGCCGGCGAAGCCCAGCCCCGCCAGCACTCCCGCCGCCACCTCGGGGATGGGGGAATTGTCGGCGAAGGGGAGGAAGCGCCTCCCCGGGAAGGCCGCCGCCAGGGGGCGGATGATCTCCTGTAGTATCTCCCCGGCGATGGCGTGATAATCGTCGCAGAGGGCGTACCGGGCCAGGTTCCGCTCCGGGAACTCCCCGGCGTAGTAGGGCAGCAGCGCCACAATCACCCCGCTTTCCGGCGGCATCCCCTCCAGGAGCCTCCGGGCCCGGCAGGGCAGCAGCCCCGGCAGGTCCCCCAGCCGGCAGAAGCCCAGCCGCTCCACCCCCA
>CAJFUT010000039.1 GCA_904420255.1 uncultured Angelakisella sp.
ATCAGGATGGTGGCGCCCCGAACCAGGGCCTTGAGTATCTCGACCTTCTGTTTCATCCCCACGGGGATATCCATGACTTTGGCATCGGGGTCCACCAGGAGGTTGTATTTGGCCGAGTACTCCTTGGTGATCTCCACCGCTTTCTTGTAGTCGATGAAGAGCCCCCGCTTTCTGGGCTCCATGCCGAGGACGATGTTTTCAGCCACCGTCAGGGAGGGAACCAGCATAAAGTGCTGGTGCACCATCCCGATGCCCTTGGAGATGGCGACGGTGGGGGAGGTAAGGGAGACAGTCTCCCCGTTTACGATGATCTCGCCCTCGGTGGGCTGCTCCAGGCCGAACAGCATCTTCATCAGGGTGGATTTTCCGGCGCCGTTTTCCCCCATCAGGGCATGAATTTCACCTTTTTTCACGTTGAAATCCACGCTCTGGTTGGCGGCGATGCCGTTGGGATATACCTTGGTAATACCTTTCATCTGCACAACGAATTCGCTGTCTGGCATAGGCGGAGTCCCTCCTCTGTGTTGTGATTCAGGAAAGGGGGAGCGCAGAATGCTCCCCCTTTCCGTTGTTGTGCCGTTAATTTACGGTGCGGACCGGCTTAAGGCCGGACAGATTCTCTCAGCTCCTCCAGGGCGCCGGTCTCATCGCCGATGGCGGTGGGAACGGTGACTTCGCCGTTGGCAACAGCCTCGATGGCAGCGTTGGTGGTATCCTGGACTGCCTGAGGAGCGATGGTGGCGTAATTCTTGTCGGTGACGATGCCCACGCCGCCCTCATTGAGGCCCAGCAGGACGCTCTGGCCCCAGTAGGTGGTACCGGCATCCCACTCATCGAAGAACCAGATGAGGGACTGGCCGATGTTCTTCAGACCAGAGGTAAGGGTGATGGCGGCAAGCTCGGTGGAGAGGGTCAGCTCCTGGTCGGAGTCAACGCCGATGAAGTAAGCCTTACCGGACTCCAGAGCGGCCTCGGCAGCGCCGTTGCCGGAGAGACCAGCCACGCCCCAGACGATATCAACGTTGTTGTCGTTGATCATGGAGAGGGCCAGCTCTTTGGCGGTGGCGGTATCAACATAGCTGTTGACATACCGGGTGTCGATCTTGATCTCGGGGTCCACAGCCTGGGCGCCGGTGATGAAGCCATAGAGGAAGTCGTTGATGACGGGGCTGTCCACGCCGCCCACGAAACCGATGACCTTGTCGGCGTTGATGTTGGCAACGTCGGTCTGGGTGGTCATGGCAGCGGCGAAGGTGCCAACCAGGTAGCCCATGTCGTTCTGCTTGTAGTTGATGTTGGCAACGTTGGGCTGGTTGCTTTCAGAGTCGTAGATCAGGTACTTCTGATCGGGATAGTTGGCGGCCACCTCGTTGAGGTAGTCGGGCATCTGATAGGTGCCGCAGATGATCAGGTCGTACTCGCCGGAGGCGGAAACGTCCTCCAGGGTGGTCTTCCAGGTGGGCTGGTCAGCGTCGGTGCCGCCCATCTCAATGGTGGTGTAGGTGATGCGGCCGGCGGCCTGCAGCTCGGCAAGGCCGGATTCGCAGGAATCGAAGAAGGACTTGTCGCCCAGGTTGCCGTTGACCAGGTTCACCACGTTGTAGACCTTGGTTTCAGGAGCGGCCTCGGAGGAAGCCTCGCCGCCGGTGCTGCCGGAAGCGGCTTCGGAAGAGCTGGGCTCGGAGGTTCCGCCGCAGCCCGCCAGGACGGTAACCACCATCAGGGCTGCCAAAAGAATCGCAAGATACCTTTTCATTTTTTTTTCTCCTTTTTTGAATTCGGAACAGGAATGGCTGTTCTTGCCAGCACAGAAGATGCCGGAAGCATCTTCCCGTACATCCTCATTTTACCGTCAATTCTTTCCAATGTCAATGAGGAATTGTTTAAAGGGTCTATAAAATGGTTGTTAAAGAAAAAAATATTGTCGATATTTTGTATAAACTACACAGCAAAAATCACCCTGAAAATAGCCCCTTCTCTGGGAGCCGGAATTTTCCGCCGGAGGGCCGGGAGGGGTTGCAAGGGCCTCGTTCCGTGTTATAATGGAGTCGGAAACCCAGGTCCCTGGGAAGAAAGGATGGAAACTGCATGGGTGACAGAAAACGGGTGTTTTTGATCGTTCTGGACAGCGTTGGCATTGGGGAGATGTCGGATTCCGCCGATTACGGCGACGCCGGGAGCAACACCCTGGCGGCCTGCGCCGCCACCGGGAAGCTTTCGGTCCCCAATCTGGAAAAGCTGGGCCTTTTCAATATCGAGGGGGTGGGCTGCGGCGCGCCGGCGGAGCGCCCCCAGGGGGCGGTGGCCCGGCTGGCGGAGGCCTCCAAGGGCAAGGATACCACCATCGGCCACTGGGAGATCGCCGGGGTCATTTCCCAAAAGCCTCTGCCCACCTATCCCAACGGCTTTCCGAAGGAGGTCCTGGAGGAGTTCAGCCGCCGCACCGGCAGGGGGGTCCTCTGCAACCAGCCCTATTCCGGCACCCAGGTGCTGCTGGACTACGGCCGGGAGCATGAAAAGACGGGCGCCCTGATCGTCTACACCTCGGCGGACAGCGTTTTCCAGGTGGCGGCCCACGAGGAAGTGGTGCCGGTGCCGGAGCTGTACCGGTACTGCGAAATTGCCCGGGAAATCCTCACCGGGGAGCATGGGGTGGGGCGGGTCATCGCCCGGCCCTTTGTGGGGGCCTGGCCCGATTATACCCGCACCGCCAACCGCCATGACTTCTCCCTGGAGCCGCCGGCACCCACCCTCCTGGACCACATCAAGGCGGCGGGGCTCAGCTCCATCGGCGTGGGGAAGATCAACGACATCTTCGCCGGCCGGGGCATCACCGAGTTTGTCCGCACCAAGTCCAACGACGACGGCATGGACCGCACCTTGGAATATGCCGGGAAGGACTTCGCCGGCCTCTGCTTTGTGAATCTGGTGGACTTCGACATGGTCTACGGCCACCGCAACAACGTCCCCGGCTACACCGAGGCCCTGAACCAGTTTGACCGGCGGCTGGGGGAGCTGATGCCCCTGCTGGGGGAGGGGGACCTTCTCATCATCACCGCCGACCACGGCTGCGACCCCTCCACCCCCAGCACCGACCATTCCCGGGAGCACGTGCCCATGGTGGCCTGGGGCCCGGGGGTGAAGCCGGGGGTCAACCTGGGCACCCGGGACACCTACGCCCACATCGCCGCCACGGTGGCGGATTACCTGGGGGTGGAGCCCCCCGCCGCGGGAAAGACCTTCCTGGCAGAAATCCTGAAATAAC
>CAJFUT010000040.1 GCA_904420255.1 uncultured Angelakisella sp.
AATTTGTTCATAAATAGGGGGAAATTTCTTCACAACCCCTGGGTATAATCATAATTGTCGAAAGGGAGAACGGGGCTCCGAAGGGAGCGGCTCCCGGACAGGGGCGGCAGGGCACCGCACAGATACGCCGCCCCAAATGAAAAAGCTATGGTGCGGAGAATGGAGCGATTGATATGTTTGGCATGATTCCTTTCACCCGTCAAGAAAATAACCTGTTCCGGTATCTGGACAATATGGAGCGCGAGATGATGAGCGGCTTTGGCGATTTCAGCCAGTTCCGCTGCGATATCCAGGATAAGGGTGGTTCCTACCTGCTGGAGGCGGAGCTTCCCGGCTTCCAGAAGGAGGACATTTCCATCCAGCTGGACGGCGACGACCTGGTGATCACCGCCAATCACAACAGTGAGATGGAGGACAAGAAGGAAAAGAATTACGTCCGCCGGGAGCGGAAGTTCGGTTCCTACAGCCGCCGGTTCAATGTGGCCGGCATCGACACCTCGGCCATCACCGCCGCTTACAACAACGGCGTTCTGGAGCTGACCCTTCCCAAGAAGGTGGAGCAGGCCCCGGCCGCCAGGACCATCGAAATCCAGGGTTGATTTTTCCCCCGGGGCCGGCAGGGCCCGGCAGCAGGGAGTCCACGGAAAGCCTCCGTGGGCTCCCTGTTTTGCTGTCCGGGGGCTTTTCCGCACCAGGGGTTTTCTTCCGGGACGGTTGCGCGGGCCGGCGGGATGCAGTATAATGGCTTTGTGAGAATCGGCCGCCCCGCGGGCGGGAAATGGAGAAGGGAAGGAACCGCTTATGGCAGACTGGAAGGAGGAGGTGGCGGGGCTGGCCGGACAGATGGCCGGCGCCCCCCAGATCGCCCCGGAGGAGATACCGGACATCGATTTATATATGGATCAGCTGACCACCTATCTGGACAAGCGGCTGGGGTTTTACAGCCGGGAGGAGGGGAGCCCCTTTGTCACCGGGGCCATGGTCAATAACTACAGCAAGGCGAAGCTCCTGCCTGCTCCGGTCCACAAGCGGTACGGCAGGATCCATGTCATGCTCCTTTCCCTGGTGTGCCAGCTGAAAAGGATCCTGACCATCCAGGACCTGGGGCGGCTCCTGGCCCCCATGCAGGAGGAGAAGGACGCCGCCGGCCTTTATGGGGATTTCCTGGAGGCCCAGCGGGAGGCCTTTGCCAAGACCCCGGCGGAGGCGGAGGAGCTGATGAAGGGCCTGGACCGCTTCCCGCCGGAGGACGGCGCCCGGGCCAAGGCGGTGCTGGCGGTCCGGCTGGCCGCCCGGGCCCAGCGGGACGTGATGCTGGCCGAGCGCATCCTGGATACCCTGGCCCCTGGGGAGGAGCCGGGGAAACGGGGCGCCAGGGGGAAGAAATAACCATGGGGAGGAGGAGCTGCCGGTGCGGCTGAGGAGAAAACCGTGGGCACGGCCGGAGCTGGCCGCCTGCCCCTTTTTTGTGGACCACCCGGAGGAGAACCGGGGCAGGTGGCGGGAGCAGTTCCCCCGGGAGGGGCTCCTTTACCTGGAGCTGGGCTGCGGCAAAGGGGGCTTTCTGGCGGCTCAGGCGGCCGCCCATCCCCAGATCAACTTCCTGGGGATCGACCTGAAAAGCGAGGTGCTGGCCCTGGCCAAGCGGAAGGTGGAGGCCGCCCTCCTGGCCCAGGGGCGCCCGGCGGACCGGGTGGACAACGTCCTTCTCCTGGCCCACGATATTGAGCGGCTCCATCTGATTCTGGGGGAGGAGGAGCGGGTGGACCGGGTCTATATCAATTTCTGCAACCCCTGGCCCAAGCCCGGCCACCACAAGCACCGCCTCACCCACACCCGGCAGCTTTCCGCCTACCGCCGGTGGATGGGGGAGGGGACGGAGCTGTGGTTCAAAACCGACGACCGGGACCTTTTTGAGGACACGGTGGAATTTTATCTCCCCCAGGCGGGGTACCGGGTTCTTTACATCACCCGGGACCTTCACGCCTCCAGCTTTCCGGAAAACGTCCCCACCGAGCATGAGGAGATGTTCTCCGCCCAGGGCATCCCCATCCGGTTCCTCATCGCCAGGCCGGAGCCCGGCTGGACTCCCCCGGGAACCGAAAAGGAGGGAAGGGAATGAGCCATCTCCTGCTGCTTTTGGGAGGGGCCTGCCAGGGCCTGATGACCAGCTTCAACGGCTCCCTCAGCGGGAGCCTCTCCCTGATGGAGGTTTGCTTCATCGTCCACGGCATCGGGGCGGTGATGCTGCTGGGGTATATCCTCCTGCGCCGGGAGCGGATCGCCCTGGCCGGGGCGCCCCGGTATGTCTATCTGGTGGGCTTCATGGGTGTGGCCATGGTGGTGAGCAGCAGCTTCTGCGCCAGCCGCATCGGCGCCGCCCTCACCATGGCCATCTCGGTGGCGGGGCAGATGGCAGCCTCCGCCCTGGTGGACCATTTCGGCTGGTTCGGCGTGCCGGTGGTGCGCTGGACCTGGAAGCGTGTGCCCCCCTGCCTGGTGATCCTTGCGGGGCTGGCCCTGATGATGTGGTGAGGAGGGAAGGTCCATGGCTTTGGTGGTGACGGTGGCCCTTCTCAACGGGATGCTGAATATCTTCAACAAAATGGTGAATGTCCGGGCCAAACAGGCCCTGGGGATGGCCAACGGGAACCTGGTGAACTACCTGGAGGGCACGGTGATCGCCCTTGTGCTGGCCATCGCCCTGGGGGAAACCCACCTGCTGGATTTTTCCTACCTTTCGGGAATCCCCTTCCCCTATTACCTGGGCGGGGTCTTTGGCCTCCTGGCCATGGTCCTCACCATCCGGGGGATGGAGGGGGTTTCGGTGGCGGTGTCGGCGGTGGTGATCCTTTCGGGGCAGCTTCTGGCCGGCTTTGTCATGGATGCCCTGGCGGGGATGGCCGGCCTCAGGGACTTGGCGGGGCTCTGCCTGGTGGGCCTGGGGGTCTGGTGGAACAACCGCCGCAGCCGCCTGGACGCCGAGGCCCAGCGTGCCGCGGAAGCCGTTCCCCCGGGCCAATGATTCCGACGAAAAAAGCCCCTCCTGCGAGGGGCTTTTTTGCGCCGTATATGGGATTTAGTACCGGGCCATGATCTCCTTGACCCGGGCGGCGAATTTCTTCCGGTCCACGTCCAGGACCAGGGTGACGTTGGGCTCCTTCTGGGCGTCGCTGTAGCAGTCGGTGACGGTTTTGCCCCGGGTGATGGTGCCGGAGGTTTCCACCCGCATCCAGCACCGCTGCACCGAGAAGATGCCGTCGCCGGCGGCATAAAGCACGGCGGCGGGGTCGTGGAGGGGAGCCCCCTGGGGGCAGAACCGCTTCTCGCAGTTCTGGGAGGTGACCGCCTCAAAGAGCTTGGCCTGGGGAGTGCCCAGGGCGCCGATCTCCCGCAGCTCATCCGCTGTGAGGTAGGCTTTCAGGGTGACGTCCAGGCCGCAGACACAAAGGGGGATGCCGGATTTGAAAACAATATCGGCGGCCTCCGGGTCCACATAGATGTTGAACTCGGCGCAGGGGGTGACGTTGCCCCCTGCGGCGGCGCCGCCCATGATGACGATGCGCCGGATCCGCTTTGCCAGGTCGTTATACTTTGCCAGGGCGATGCCCAGGTTGGTGAGGGGGCCCACGGCGATGATCTCCAGCTTGCCGTCCTGAGCCACAGCCTCCTGGTAGATGGCGTCCCAGGCGTGCTTGCCGGTGACCTGCTTTTGGGGCTCCGGCAGGGGGATGCCCTGGAGGCCGTCCTCCCCGTGGACATGGGGGGCGTAGACCGGCTCACAGAACATGGGCTTGACCGCTCCCGCCGAAACCGGCACGCCGGTGCCGATGGTTTCACAGACCCGCAGGGCGTTCCGGGTGGTCTTGTCCAGGGCGACGTTGCCGGAAACGGTGGTGATCCCCCGGATGTCCAGCTCCGGGCAGCGGAAGGCCAGGAGGAGGGCGGCGGTATCGTCGCAGCCGGGGTCACAGTCGATGATGACAGGAATTCTTTCGCTCATTCAGTTCCCCTCCCCATAAGTTTTTACCGCCTCCACCAGCAGGTCCACAAAGGCCTCCCGGTCGATGTCCAGCAGCACGGTAGCGTTGGGGGCGTGGCCGGTGGTGCCGAACCAGTCCCCCACGGTGCAGCCCATGCAGTAATCGCCGCAGGTTTCCACATCCACGTACATTTCCCGCATGGTGAGGATTTCCGGCTTGACCAGGGCCGCCACCGCCACGGCGTCATGGATCGGGGCGCCGGGGTAGTCCATGGTCTTGTGGAACTGGTAGAAGAATTCCAGCCAGTCGGCCACCGTCACCGCCACCTTGTTGCCCACCGCCCGGATGCGGTCGAAGTCGGCGGGGCAGACCAGGGCCTTTTCGGTGACGTCCAGCCCCGCCATGATGATGGGGATGCCGGACTGGAACACCAGCTTGGCGGACTGGGGGTCCACCAGGATGTTGAACTCGGCGGCGGGGGTCCAGTTGCCCATCTGGATGCCGCCCCCCATGATGGAGATGCGGGCGATTTTTTCCTTCAGCTCCGGGTGGGCCAGCAGCAGCCCGGCCACGTTGGTGAGGGGGCCGGTGGGGATCAGGGTCACCGGCTCGTCGCTTTCGGAGATGACCTTGGCCATCAGCTCCACGGCGGAGAGGGGGCTCATTTCAAAGTCTGGCTCCGGGAGGGCCGGGCCGTCCAGGCCGGATTTGCCGTGGACCACCGGCGCGATGATGGGGTTGGCGATGAGGGGATTGTCCACCCCCTTGGCCATGGGGACATGGAGCCCGATGAGGGTCATGATCCGCATGGCGTTATAGGTGGTTTTCTCAATGATCTGGTTGCCGCACACCGAGGTGACGGCACGGATATCCAGGGCGGGGGAGGCGTTTGCCAGCACCCAGGCGATGGCGTCGTCGTGGCCGGGGTCGCCGTCCAGGATGACCGGGATTTTTTTCGTTTCGTTCAAAGCAGGATACCCCCTGTAAAAATTGCCCGCAGAGGAAGGCCCCTGCGGGCTTTTTTTGGCTTACTGAGCTTCCGCCGCTTTCCGCTTTTTGTGCCTTTTCAGGGTGAGGATGGCGTAGACGGTGAGGCCCAGGATGGTGATGACGTAGGGGATGGAGGCCACCAGGTAGGAGCTGAGGCCCTGCATCCCTTCCATCTTGTTCTTAAGGGCGTTGGCCAGGCCGAAGAGGAGGGAGGAGAGCATGGTCCCCAGCGGCTCCCCGCGGCCCATGGCCTGGGCCGCCAGGGCGATGAAGCCCCGCCCGGCCACCATGCCGGAGTTCCAGCTCTGGGCGTAGTACATGGACATATAGGCCCCGCCCAGGCCGGAGAGGGCCCCGGAAAGGCCCAGGGCGATGTAGCTGATCTTCAGGACGCTGACGCCGACGCTGTCGGCGGCGTTGGAGTTTTCACCCACCGCCCGGATCTGCAGCCCCATAGGGGTCTTGTAGAGGAGTACCCAGGTGAGGAAAACCAGGATGAAGGCAACATAGGTGAGCACCGCGTGGCCGGAGAGAATCTCCCCCAGGATAGGGATGTCCTTCAGAATGGGGATGTCTACCCTGGGGATGAGCATGGCGGGGGTGGTGAGCTCCCCGGTATTGCCCCGCAGGCCGGTGAAGAGGTAAAGGAGGAAGATGGTGCCTCCGGTACCCATCATGTTGACGGCGATACCGGCCAGGATGATGTCGGTCTTGAGCTTCAGGGCGAAAAAGCCGATCATCAGGCCGATGAGGGTGCCCACCACCATGGCCCCCAGCACCCCGATGAGCCAGTTCTGGGTCCAGTAGCTGAACAGGGTGCCGAAGAGGGCGGAGATCATCATGATGCCTTCCAGACCGATATTGGTGACGCCGGCCTTCTCGGCGATGACGGCGGCCAGGGCCGCGAAGAGGATGGGAGCGGTGATGCGCAGGACCGAGAACCAGAAGTCCGCCTTCATCACGCTGGTCATGAGTTGTTCAAACATCAGGCTTCCGCTCCTTTCTCCTGGGCAGCGCCGGCGCTCTGCCGGGCCAGCTCCTCCTTGGCGCCCTTTACCACGATCTTCTGCCGGTAGCCGGCCAGGAACTGCTCGGCGGCGAAGAAGAGGAAGATGACGGCCTGGATGATGTCCAGCATCTCCGCGGGAACGCCGGCGAAGGTACGCATCAGCTCGCAGCCGCGCTCCAGATAGGCCATAAAGAAGGCCGCGATGGGGACATAGACGGGGTTGTTTTTGGCCAGGATGGCGATGGTGACACCGGTCCAGCCGTAGCCGGGGAGCTCCCGCCACAGGAAGGTGTCAAAGCGTCCCAGGACCTCGATGGAGCCGCTCATGCCGGAGATAAAGCCGCCCACCACCTGGGACAGGACGATGATGGCGCCTACCTTGATGCCGGAGTACTTGGAAAAGTCCTTATTGATACCGATCATCCGGATGGCGTAGCCCCAGCGGGTGCGGTACATGAAAATCGCAACCAGAACAGTCACTACCAAGGCCACCACAAAGCCCCAGGTGAGGTCGGTGCCGGGGACCAGGTCCGGGACCTTGGCCGTTTCGGCGAAGGGGAAGGTCTGGGTGGAACCTTTGCTGCGGTCGGCGAAGTCGTTGTTGAGGAAGTGGAGCACCACGTACTGGATGACGTAGTTGAGCATCAGGGAGGACACCATCTCGCTGGCTCCCAGCTTGGTTTTGAGGAGGGCGGGGAGGAGCATCACAACGCCGCAGCTCAGGGCGCCCATCAGGACGCAGACAGTGACGTGGACCCCGGCGGGCATGGTCCAGTAGATGCCGCAGAGAGCGGCCACGAAACCGCCCAGCATCACGGCGCCTTCGCCGGCCAGGTTAAACTGGTTGGCGGAGAACAT
>CAJFUT010000041.1 GCA_904420255.1 uncultured Angelakisella sp.
ACTTATTCAGTGCGTCTTAAGACGCTTGCCTGTAATATGCCCTTTCAGGGCTTGTGCATACCACGCGTTTAACGCGTGGTTTTGATTATGCCGGGCGCCGGCGCAGAGGAAGCCTTACTGCCCGCCGCTGCGGCCCAGCTGGTTATAGACCACGCTGCCCGCCTCCACCGAATGGGTGAGCCAGACATTGCCGCCGATGACGCAGTTGTCCCCGATGTAGGTATCGCCCCCCAGGATGGTGGCCCCGGCGTAGACCACCACATGGCTGCCGATGTTGGGATGGCGCTTGATCCCCTTGACAGGGTTGCCGTTTTCGTCGTTCTGGAAGCTTTTGGCCCCCAGGGTGACCCCCTGGTAGAGCTTCACATGGCTGCCGATGACGCAGGTTTCCCCGATGACCACCCCGGTGCCGTGGTCGATGAAAAAGTGGTCCCCGATGGTGGCGCCGGGGTGGATGTCGATGCCGGTGAGCTGGTGGGCGTGCTCGGTCATCATCCGGGGGAGGAGGGGCACCTCCAGCTCAAAGAGGCGGTGGGCCAGCCGGAAGATGCTGATGGCCTCAAAGGCGGGGTAGGCCAGGAGGATCTCCTCCTCGGAGCGGGCGGCGGGGTCCCCCTCGTAGGCGGCCCGGATGTCGGTGCGCAGCAGGGCGGCGATCTCCTCCAGGCTCCCCATGAAGCGGACGGTGATCTCCCCGGCCTTGCCGCGGCAGCGGTCGCAGGCTTCCCCATCCTTGCCGCCGCTGCGGCAGGTGGAGCAGAGGACGTCCCGGCACATTTCGTAGAGGAGCATCGCCCCCTGCTGGAGATTGTCCCGGATGACGGTGGTGAGGAATTCCCGCCGCAGCTCCTGGCCGCAGAAGACGGCGGGATACATGGCGGTGCGCAGGAAGCCGATGAGGCGGATCACCTTGCTTTTCATGCCGTATCCGCTGACGGCTTCCTCCTGGGTGGCGAACTGGCCCAGCTCCGCCAGGCGCTCCGCCAGGGCGGCGGAGTCCTCCAGCATCCACTGGGTGACGGCGGAATGGGCTGCGGGGGAAGGATTTTGTTGATTCATGGCTCGGACCTTTCTGTTTCTTGGAACATGGGGGTGGACAGGTAGCGGTCGCCGGTGTCGGGCAGGAGGGCCACAATGAGCTTCCCCTGGTTTTCCGGGCGGCGGGCCAGCTGGGCGGCGGCCCAGACGGCGGCCCCGGAGGTGATCCCCACCAGGATTCCCTCCCCCTGGGCGATCTCCCTGCCGGCGGCGTAGGCGTCCCCGTCGGAAACGGGGATGATCTCGTCGATGACCGAGGTGTCCAGGATTTCCGGGACGAAGTTGGCCCCGATGCCCTGGAGGCCGTGGGGGCCGGCCGTGCCCTTGGTGAGGAGGGGGGAGGAGGCGGGCTCCACCCCCACGACGCGGATCCGGGGGTTTTTCTCCTTCAGGAAGCCCCCTGCCCCGGTGATGGTGCCGCCGGTGCCGATGCCGGCCACGAAAATATCCACCTTCCCGCCGGTATCCTCCCAGATCTCCGGGCCGGTGGTTTTGTAGTGGGCCCGTGGGTTGGCGGGGTTTTCAAACTGCCCGGGGATGAAGCTGCCGGGGATTTCCTCCGCCAGCTCCCGGGCCTTCCGGATGGCCCCGGCCATCCCCTCGGCCCCCGGGGTGAGGACCAGCTTTGCCCCGTAGGCGGCCAGGAGGCTGCGCCGCTCGGCGCTCATGGTGTCGGGCATGGTGAGGATGACCCGGTAGCCCCGGCTTGCCGCCACCGAGGCAAGGCCGATGCCGGTGTTGCCGCTGGTGGGCTCGATGATCACCGCCCCCGGCTTCAGCAGCCCCCGGGCCTCGGCGTCGTCCACCATCTCCCGGGCCACCCGGTCCTTGGCGCTGCCGGCGGGGTTCAGGGCTTCCAGCTTCCCCAGGAGGGCCGCCCCGGGACAGTGCCTCGCGGCGTAGCTGCGCAGCTCCAGCAGGGGGGTGCCCCCGGTGAGCTGTGTGACAGAATGGTAAACCTTCATTTCTTCCACTCCTTTCCATCAGGCAGGGCGATGCCCATAGGCGCTCATAGGTATACTATTACAGTATACCTGGTTTTTGACAATTGGCAAGCGGGGGCCCGGGCGGCCGTCCCGTTTTTCCGAAAAAGTATGTTGCTTTTGGCTGCCGATTGGAATATAATACACTTTGTTCATGCCCGGCCGCCGCCGGGCGATCAAAAGCCTTTTTTGGGCCCGGGGCGCCGTTCCCGGACCGGGGAAGGCCATAGGAGGACTGTCAATGAAACGGAAAAAGCCATGGCCCTTTTTTGTGGTGGCGCTGCTGATCCTGGTGGCCGGGTATTTCACCTTTTTCGGCTTCCGGACCACCTTCGGGGACATCACCACCACCCACATCAAGGGGGCTGCCGATATCCGCTGGGGGATCGACATTCGGGGCGGCGTGGACGCCACCTTTGTCCCCGCCGACGGCTACGACGCCACTGAGGAGGAGATGAACGCCGCCTCGGAGGTGATGCGGACCCGCCTGGTGGCCCAGGGCATCACCGACTACGAGGTGTACACCGATACCGCCCGGGACCGCATTGTGGTGCGCTTCCCCTGGCGGGCCGATGAAACCAATTACGACCCGGAGGAGGCCATCCAGGAGCTGGGCCAGACCGCCCTCCTCACCTTCCGGGTGGGCACCGGCATGGACGGCGACGGCAACCCCACCGGCGAGGTTGTGCTGGAGGGTTCGGACCTTCTGGAGGCCACCCGCAGTATGTACCAGGATACCACCACCGGCGGCTACCGGTATGTGGTTTCCTTCCGCCTGAGCCCCGAGGGGACCGAGAAGTTCGCCAAGGCCACCCAGGAGAACCTGGGCGGGGTCATTTCCATCTGGATGGACAATACCCTCATCTCCGCCCCCACCGTCCAGTCGGTGATCACCTCCGGGGAGGGGATGATTGAAGGGGACTTCACCGCCGACGAGGCGGAGGAGCTGGCCCAGCAGATTCAGGGGGGCGCCCTGCCCTTCCGGATGACCACCCGGGATTACAGCTCCATCTCTCCCACCCTGGGCCTGGGGGCCAAGGACGTCATGGTGGAGGCCGGGATCATCGCCTTTGCCCTGGTGGCCATCTTCATGCTGCTGAAATACCGGCTCCCCGGCTTTGTGGGGGTGCTGGCCCTGCTGGGGCAGGTGGTGTTCATGGTGGCGTCGGTGACCCGGCTGCTGCCGGAGATCCCCTCCTTCACCCTGACCCTCCCCGGCATCGCCGGCATCATCCTCAGCATCGGCATGGGTGTGGACGCCAACGTCATCACCGCCGAACGCATCCGGGAGGAGATCCGCTCCGGCAAGACGGTGGACGGCTCGGTGAAGCTGGGCTTTGACCGGGCCTTCTCCGCCATCCTGGACGGCAACCTCACCAACGTCATTGTGGCGGTGATCCTCATGGGGGCCTTCGGTCCCGCCAGCAGCATCTTCTCCAAAATCTTCTTCTTTTTCGGCCAGACCACCGCGGGCTCCATCTATTCCTTCGGTTACACCCTGCTGATGGGTGTCGTCGCCAACATGATCATGGGGGTCTACGCCTCCAAGGCCATGCTGGTCGGCCTTTCCCGGATCAAGGCCCTGCGGAACCCCTGGCTCTACGGCGCCGCCGGCCCCGGGGCTTCGGCCAAGCCGGCCCATTCCTTCCCCTTTGTGGAGAAGCGGAAGATCTTTTTCACCATCTCGGCGGTGGTTATCGCCGTGGCGGTGGTGGCTTCCTTTGTCCCGGGGGTCAACCTGGATATCCAGTTCAAGGGCGGCTCCATCGTCACCTATTCCTACCAGGGGGATGTGGACGCCGGACGCTTCCAGCAGGTCTTTGAGGAGGCCGTGGGAGGCCGGGTCACCGTCCAGGAAGGGGAGGACATGGTCACCGGTACCCGGACCATCACCCTCTCCCTGGCCCAGGACCAGGGGATCAGCTCCCAGGTCCAGCAGCAGGCCACCGAGGCCCTCCAGGCGGCCTTCCCCGACGCCGGGGTCCAGGTGGTTTCCTCCACCAACGTGGACGCCGTCATGGGCCGGGAGTTCTTCCAGAAGTGCGCCGTGGCGGTGGCCCTGGCCCTGCTGCTGATGATCGTCTACATCGCCCTGCGCTTCCGGGTGATGGACGGCTGGTCCGCCGGCGTCATGGCGGCCCTGGTGCTGCTCCACGACGTGATCGTGGTCTATGCCACCTTTGTCCTCTGCGGCTTCCCCATCAACGACAGCTTCATCGCCGTGGCCCTCACCATCCTGGGCTATTCCATCAACGCCACCATCGTCATCTATGACCGCATCCGGGAGAACCGCCGGCTGCTGGGGGCCAAGGTCTCCCTCGGTGAACTGGTGAATCTCTCCATCAATCAGTCCCTGGGCCGCACCGCCGGCACCTCCTTCAGCACCATCCTGGCCATGGTGGTGGTGGCGGTGATGGGCTGGGTCTACGGGCTTTCCTCCATCGTCACCTTCGCCTTCCCCCTCATCATGGGGCTGGTGTCCGGCCTCTATTCCTCGGTCTGCCTGGCGGGCCCCCTGTGGGTCTTCTGGGAGGAGCGGGGGAAGAAGGGGAAAAAGCGCGGCTGACCCGGCGCCCCTGCATCGAAGCTCTCCAAGGCTCCCGCCTTCCGGCGGGGGCCTTGTCGTTTTCTGGGGGACGATTTCCTTTGCAAGGCGGGGCAAAACGGATTATCATAGTGGTATGGGAAGCTCCTGAAAGGGAGTGACAAAGCAGATGAAGACCAGAGAACGCCAGGAGCTGGAGAGCAACTGCCTCCTCTCCTTCCGGGTGTGCAGGGCCGTTTATGAGGACGAGGACAGCTATGCCGTGGTTTACGGCCTGAAGGGGGTGGACCCCGACGGGAATACCCGGGTCCATATCCGGGAGATTTCCCACAGCCTCCAGCGGGTGGAGCGGCTGGCAAAGCGGCTCAACAGCCGCCTTTTTTCCCAGAGCCACCTGCTGGACCTGATCGACGGCTATTTGGACGAAAGTGAAAAGACCAGTTGAATCCGCCCCGCTTTTTTGGTATAATATTCCTACACTTTTGTACACTGGGGATGCCAGAAACAGGAAGGGGGAGCCTCTATGAAGTGCCCGTTCTGCGGCTATACCGAAAGCAAAGTCATCGACACCCGCCCCACCGACGAGGGGGAGAAGATCCGCCGCCGGCGGGAATGCCTGCGGTGCGAGAAAAGGTTTACCTCCTATGAGATCATCGAGACCACGCCTCTCATGGTGATCAAGCGGGACGGCTCCCGGGAGGTTTTCAGCCGGGACAAGCTCCTGAACGGCATGATCAAATCCTGCGAGAAGCGGCCTGTCCCCTTCTCGGTGCTGGAGGACGCCGTCACTGATATTTTGGCCACCCTCCAGAACGGGATGGAGCGGGAGGTGCCCTCCACCCTCATCGGGGAGCTGTGCATGGAGAAGCTCAAAGGCATCGACCAGGTGGCTTATGTCCGGTTCGCGTCGGTCTACCGGCAGTTCAAGGACATCAACTCCTTCCTGGAGGAGCTGAAAAATATTCTGGAGCATGAAGGGGAGGGCTGAGGCTCTCCCTTTTCTTTTGCAGATAAAGCGGCGGATCGGCCCCATGGGTAAGCGAAAAATTTCATCAACGAAATTCTGTGGTGGATTTTTTGGCAGATATTTGTATGTGAGCCGAATAAATTGGGCGAAACGCTGAAATTATATATTTTTATTGTGAAAGTTCACAATGGAGGGAACAGGAAAAAAGTGGTACACTTTTAGAAAAATCACCTTTTCGCAAAGACGGTTTTCGCGGCAAAAATAAAGGAAAAAACAATATACTTTTTCATAGAAACAGCGGAGAATGACATGAGAGAAGGACTGTGGGGAAAGGTATTTGTTGATAAAAAACCTTCCCTTGGGGGAGAGGAATGGGGGTGAGAATGGTGAAAGAAGTGATTTCCAGGATCCGCGGGGCCGAGGCGGAGGCGGATGAGATCAAAAAAGCCGCTCTCCAGAAGGCAAGGGAGCTGGAGGCAGCCGCCGGCGCTTCCGGGAAGGAGGCCCTGGCGAAGGCCAAGGCGGAAAGCGCCGCCCGTACGGCGGAGCGCCTGGAACGGGCCGAGGCGGAGGCGGACGCCCTTCTTGAGGAGGCGCGCCGGAAGTCGCTCCTGGAAAGGGAGGAGCTGGCCGCCCAGGCCCAAGGGCGCCTGGATGAGGCGGCGGCACTCATTGTGGAGAGGATTGTAGGTGCCAAATGATCGAGAAAATGGAACGCATTTTCCTCTACGGCCTTGCCGGGGACAGCCAGGCGGTGGTGGACAGCCTGATGAAAGCGGGCTGCGTCCAGCTGAGCGATCCGGCCTCCGCGGCGGACTATGAGGAGATCAAGGACCTGGTGGAGCGGGGCTCCGCCGATGTTTATGAAAAAGAGCAGTTCCTTTCCAGGCTGAACCAGTGCATCGGGGCCCTGGCGCCCTACGGCCCGAAAAAGACCATCTTCACCCAGCGCAGGCGGGTGGATTACGGGGAGCTGGGCCGCCGGGAAACTCTGGACGCCGCCGGGGACCTCTGCCAGAAAACCGAGGAAACCCGCCGGGCGATGGCCGATGCCAAAAGCGCCATCTCCCAGGAGGAATTCCTCCAGGCGTCCCTGGCGCCCTGGAAGGAGCTGGATATCCCCCTGGGGCTCCAGGAGACCCAGAGCTGCCGGGTGCTGCTGGCCTCCCTTCCCGTCACCGTGACCCTGGAGGAGCTGGCGGAGCAGGCGGACGGCCAGGGGCTGGCGGTTTATGTCCAGCAGGTTTCCGAGGACAAGGACCAGCGGTGCCTCGCCCTGGCGGTCCACCAGTCCGACGGGGCGGCCCTCCAGGAGCTGCTGCGGCAGCTGGGAGGGAGCCAGGCGGCCTTCAGCGGCCTTTCCGGCACGGCGGGGGAGTGTATCGCCGCCAGCCGGAAGCGGGTGGAGGAAGGGGAGAAAACCCTCCAGGAGCTTCAGGAGCGGCTGAAGGCGCTGGCCGAGGAGCTTCCCCAGGCCCAGCTGGCCTGGGACAGCGTCCAGGTTTCCCTGGAATGCGCCAGGGCGCGCCAGAATCTCCTCCTCACCGGCCAGACCTTCGCCCTGGAGGCGTGGGTGCCGGAAAGGAGCCGGCCAAGGGTGGAAAAGCTGCTGGCCCAGTACACCTGCTGCTATGAATTCCAGCCCGCCTCGGAGGAGGACGATCCTCCGGTGCTGCTGAAAAACAACAAATTTGTGGAGCCCTTTGAGGTCATCACCGAGATGTACGCTCTTCCCAGTCCCCACAGCATCGACCCCAACCCCTTTATGGCGCCGTTTTTCTTTGTGCTGTTCGGGATGATGCTCTCCGACGCCGGCTACGGCCTGATCCTGGCGGCGG